>NZ_JBFHGM010000183.1:0-10521 GCF_041583095.1 Draconibacterium sp. | reverse complement strand
CTTCGTGGCCCGTCACTTGACGCTGCTCTGCACAAAATTCTAAGAGAAGAGCTGTAGACACTACTTTAAAAATAGTATAAATCGTTCAAATTGGCACTCGGAATCAGATTCGGGTGCCAATTTGTCGTTTATATTTGCATGGCAAAATTTTTGCTATGTCAGCGTAGCATAAAAAAGGCTTACAGTTAATTATTTATACTGAAAATTTAGGTAAAATGGCAGAAGAAAAAGTAAACAAGGAAACAGAAGAAGAAAAAGATATCGCAGCTCAGGTTGAAGATGCTGCAGCCGAAAAGGAAGAAAAAGCGGACGATAAAAAAGACAAGAAGAAAAAATCGAAAAAAGATAAGAAGGAAGAACAGTTGGAAGAATTGGGCCAAAAACTTCAGGAGCTTCAGGACAAACACCTGCGTTTGCAAGCTGAGTTTGACAACTTCAGAAGAAGAACGATGAAAGAAAAAGCCGACCTGATTAAAACGGGTGGCGAGTCGGTTATCGTTAATATTCTTCCGGTTATCGACGATTTTGAGCGTGCGCTTGATTCGATGAAACACCTAGAGGACGAAGATGCAGGCAAACACGGAACAGCCCTGATATACAAGAAATTTCAGGAGTTCCTAAAACAAAACAACGTAAAAGAAATCGAAGCTCAGCATGCTGATTTTGACGTTGACCTGCACGAAGCCATTACAAAAATTCCGGCGCCAAGCGAAGAATTAAAAGGTAAAGTAGTTGATGTAATTCAAAAAGGTTATTGCTTAAACGAAAAGGTAATCCGGTTTGCCAAAGTTGTAATCGGAGAATAAAAATTCAGAGGAGGAAGAATGGCAAAAAGAGATTATTACGAGGTATTGGGAGTTGGCAAAAGTGCTTCTGCTGAGGAAATAAAAAAAGCTTATCGTAAAAAGGCTATCCAATATCACCCGGACAAAAATCCGGATGACAAGGAAGCTGAAGAGAAGTTTAAAGAAGCAGCCGAAGCCTACGAAGTACTTAGCAATCCGGAGAAAAAACAACGTTACGATCAGTTCGGTCATGCCGGAATGAGCGGCGCTGCCGGTGGTGGCGGTTTTAGCGGAGGCGGTTTCTCTGACATTGAAGATATCTTCTCGGCTTTTGGCGACATTTTTGGCGGACATTTTGGCGGATTCGGTGGATTTAGCGGAGGTGCTGGCCGAAGCAGAGGTGGCCGGAGAGTGAGCAGGGGTTCCGATTTGCGCGTTAAAGTAAGGCTAAACCTCCAGGAAATTGTTAACGGTGTTGAGAAAAAGATAAAAGTAAAAAAATACGTAGCCTGCAAGCATTGTAGCGGAACCGGAGCTAAAAACGGCTCATCGTATTCCACTTGCGGAACTTGTGGTGGCGCAGGTCAGGTAACACGTGTTCAGAATACTTTACTGGGGCAAATGCAAACCAATTCGGCTTGTCCAACCTGTCAGGGCGAAGGGAAAATGATCACCGACAAATGTAATCACTGTGCCGGCGAAGGAGTTGTTCGTGAGGAAGAAGTGATTAACATCAAAATTCCGGCTGGTGTTGGCGAAGGCATGCAGCTGAATGTTTCGGGAAAAGGAAACACCGGACGACGTGGCGGTATAAACGGCGACTTGCTGGTGGTTATTACAGAAGCAGAAGACGAGGAATTGGTTCGCGACGGAAACAACCTGATTTACAACCTGTTCTTATCGTTTCCGGAAATTACGCTGGGTACCACAGCCGAAATTCCAACCGTTGACGGAAAAGTGAAAGTTAAAATTGAGCCCGGTACACAACCCGAAAAAATACTTCGCTTACGCGGAAAAGGTATTCCCGATGTAAACGGTTACGGACGCGGCGATTTGTTGGTTCGTGTGCATGTTTGGATACCTAAAAAACTGAGCAACGAAGAAAAACGTGCGTTGGAAAAACTTCAGGATTCGCCCGGGTTTCAGGGTGGACCTTCAGCACAGGAAAGATCATTCTTTCAGAAAATGAAAGACATGTTCGAATAAATAAAATTTGACGACCATAAAACAAAAAAAGATTCCTAACTGAATGGGAATCTTTTTTTGTTTCCGGAAATGTGATTTAATGAAGGAGAACGGAAAACATTTTAATCAGAAAATTTCAGACAAAATCCGTATTTCATTGATTTTTTTTGCAGAAATGCGGCACAACATTAAATTTGCTGAAATTGAACTACTAATACCGATTAGCAATTGAATGAAGCCTAAATTCGTTTTACTCTTAAAGTCTTTTCAATTGCCTGTCGGCATTAACCATTATAATCTCAAAACTTCGCTTAAGGCTCAGTTTGAAAAACAATTGGTAAAACATGGAAGATTTTTATACACGATACAATTTTCTTGAACCCGAATTACAGGAAGAAATTCTGCAGGTTGCCGTAAGAAAAAAATTTGCTCAGCACGAAACCTTAATTCGTGAAGGTCAGTTTATTTCCAGTTTCCCAATGGTATTGAAAGGACTGATACGCGTTTCGCGCACCAGCGAGGCCGGCAACGAATTACTGCTTTATTACCTACAGGCCGACGAAGTATGTGCCATGTCGTTAACCTGTTGCATGGCTCGCCAAATTAGCGAAGTTAATGCAATTGCCGAGGTGGATACCGAGGTGCTTATGATTCCGGTGGAAATGCTGGATGCCTGGACAAGCAAATATCCCCTGTGGAAACAATACGTGATGCAAACCTTTCAAAACAGGTTTCGCGAATTAATCAATACACTTGATGCGGTTGCCTTTTTAAAACTCGATGAACGTTTAGTAAAATTTTTTATCGACCGACATAAAAAATCGGGCGTTCAGACTTATTCCGGCACACATCAGGACCTGGCTCTTCAACTCAATTCATCACGCGAAGTGATCTCGCGTCTTTTAAAAAAGCTGGAAAAAAACGGAAAAGTTTCACTTTCACGAAATTTTATTGATTTTTCTGGCCTTTTGTGACTTACATTACATACCCATTTGTATTCTATTATTTTATTTGCAGGTATTAAATCTAAAGACATAATAGTTCATAACTATTGTTTCATAATTTTTTGGGTTATAAAATCGGTTAGTAGTTGAAGGTTGATGAGCCAGGCTGGAGAGTCTGGCTTTTTTTTGCTTTATCCTAAACAAAATCTGCCATTTCAAATTCTCACTCCGCACTCCCATTTTCATATATCATTCTTTAAAACGAATAAGACTTCAATTCAGGATAAAATTCTGATGCACTTTCTGGTTTTATTCATTAATGTTAATTTCATATTGATAATTAATCCCCGAAATCCCTTATAATTTATAGATATAATGCTGATATTTGTCATTAAAATATATGCTACCCAATATTTTGCATTTTTGGATAGTGTTATCAGCTACAGAGAATATCAATTAAAAAACAAGCTACATGTTTAAAATTCAAACTCTGAATAAAATTGACCCCGATGGTCTGAAACTATTCCCACTTGACAATTATGAGATTGCAAGCGAGCTTCCAAATCCGGATGCTATTGTTTTGCGCAGTTTTAAAATGCATGATGTTGAAATTCCATCGTCGGTAAAAGCTGTTGCAAGAGCCGGAGCGGGTGTAAATAATATTCCAATCGAAAAATGCACCGAAAAAGGAATTGTGGTTTTTAATACACCGGGAGCTAACGCCAACGGAGTAAAAGAGGCCGTAATTGCCGGAATGCTTATGGCTTCTCGCGATTATATTGGCGCAGCAAACTGGGCGAAAACATTAATCGGACAGGGCGATGCAGTTCCATCGTTGGTTGAACAGGGTAAAAAGAACTTTGCCGGAGAAGAAATAAAAGGTAAAACACTGGCCGTAATAGGTTTGGGAGCCATTGGTGTTTTGGCAGCAAATGCTGCGTCGGCACTGCGTATGAACGTTATTGGTTACGACCCATACATGTCGGTGAAACACGCACTGAAACTGAGCCGCGAGGTAAAAGTGGTTGAAGGTATACAGGTGTTGTTGCAACAAGCCGATTTTATTACCATCAACATTCCGTTGTTACCCGATACAAAAGGCTACATCAACAAAGACAAATTCGCCATGATGAAAGATGGCGTTAAAATTCTGAACTTTGCACGTGGTGGCCTGGTAGATCACGCCGATTTAAAAGTGGCAATCGAGTCGGGTAAAGTGGGCAAATATATTACCGATTTCCCTGATGAAGAATGCCTGAAACTGGATAATGTAATTTCAATTCCTCACCTGGGTGCTTCAACAAAAGAATCGGAAACCAACTGTGCCATTATGGCTGTTGAACAAATGCGCGACTACCTCGAGAACGGTAACATTAAAAACTCGGTAAATTTCCCTGCTGCCGAACTGGAGCGCAACGGTGGAAGCCGTATTTTGATTGCAAACCGCAATGTTCCGAATATGGTTAGCCAGATTTCAACTGTATTGGCTGCCGAAGGATTGAACATTGATAATATGCTGAATAAAAAACGCGAAGATATTGCGTATAACATTATCGATGTTGACGCTGAAAAGATCAACGACAGTGTAAAAGAAAAACTGTTAGCTATCGATGGAATCTTTATGGTTCGTTTGATTAATTCATGAAGCGTAACAGTTTACAGAAATATTTCACAAAAAGGAGAATCAGGATTATATCTGGTTCTCCTTTTTTTATGCCGGCAACTGCATCGAGCTCATTGCTAAATTATTATTAATAACAAGCAAACCCGCTTTCCAAGTCCCTCTTTTTTACTATTTTTGGCGTTCCTGTCCTGCCTAAAGTAAATTGAAAAAAATTACAAAAAAATGAGTAAAAGTATTGAAGTTAAAGCAGCTGATAATGTTCGTATTCTGGCTGCCGCAATGGTTGAAAAAGCAAATTCGGGCCACCCTGGCGGAGCAATGGGCGGAGCAGATTTTGTAAACATCCTTTATTCTGAATTCCTTAATTACGATCCATCGGACATGACATGGGCAAACCGCGACCGTTTTTTCCTCGATCCGGGCCATATGTCTCCAATGCTTTACGGAATTTTATCGTTGGCAGGTTTTTACAGCATGGAAGATGTTGCCAATTTCCGTCAGTGGGGAAGCGTAACTCCGGGACACCCCGAAGTTGACGTTGAGCGTGGTGTTGAAAATACATCAGGTCCACTCGGACAAGGCCATGTTATGGCAGTTGGTGCAGCCATTGCCGAGCGCTTTTTGGTAGCTCGTTTTGGCGAGTGGATGGCGCACAAAACATATACTTTCATCTCTGATGGTGGTATTCAGGAAGAGATTTCGCAGGGTGCGGGTAGAATTGCCGGTCACCTGGGATTGAGCAACCTGATCATGTTCTACGATTCAAACGACATTCAGCTGTCAACAGAAACCGACGAGGTGACTACTGAAGACACTGAAATGAAATATAAAGCCTGGGGATGGAACGTGGTTACCATTGCCGGTAACGACGCCGATGCCATTCGTAAAGCTTTAAAAAATGCACAGGAAGAAACTGAAAAACCAACCCTGATTATTGGTAAAACAATTATGGGTAAAGGTGCCATTACTGAAGATGGTGCAAATTTCGAGCGTCAGTGTTCAACTCACGGTCAGCCATTATCGGGTGCCGGTGCATCGTTTGCAAAAACAATTGCGAATTTGGGTGGCGATCCTGAAAACCCATTCGTAATTTTCGATGATGTAAAAGAATACTACGAAAAACGTAAAGCAGCGTTGATTGAAGCTGCAGCAGCAAAAAAGGCTGAGCAGGCAAAATGGGAAGCTGCAAATCCTGAATTGGCAGCAAAACTAAAAGCTTTCTTCTCAAACGAAATTCCGGAAATTGATTACAGCAAAATTGAGCAAAAAGCAGGTATCGCAACACGTGGTGCTTCTGCAACTGTTCTTTCGGTATTTGCCAAGGAGGTTGAAAACATGATCGTGTCGTCTGCCGACCTTTCAAACTCGGATAAAACGGATGGTTTCCTTAAAAATACAACATCGTTCAAAAAAGGTGATTTTAGCGGACAATTCCTGCAGGCAGGTGTTTGCGAGCTTACAATGGCCGTAATTATGAACGGTATGGCATTGCACGGTGGAGTGATTCCGGCATGTGGTACTTTCTTCGTATTCAGCGATTACCAAAAACCGGCGGCACGTCTTGCTGCATTGCAGGAACTACCGGTTAAATACATCTGGACACACGATGCATTCCGTGTGGGAGAAGATGGTCCTACTCACCAGCCGGTTGAGCAGGAAGCACAAATCCGCCTGTTGGAAAAATTGCAAAACCACAGCCACAAAAACTCAATGTTGGTATTGCGTCCTGCCGATGGTAACGAAACTACCGTTGCTTGGAAAATGGCTATGGAAAATACAGATACTCCAACAGCACTTATTTTGTCACGCCAGGGAATTAAAGAAGTAACTACATACGAAACAGCACAGGGAGCTACAAAAGGTGCATACATCCTTCAGGATTGCGAAGGTACACCTGATGTAATTCTGTTGGCAAGCGGTTCGGAAGTAAGTACTTTGGTTGACGGTGCCGAATTATTGGCCAAAGACGGTGTTAAAAGCCGTATCGTTTCTGTTCCTTCTGAAGGTTTATTCCGCACACAAAGTACCGAATACCAAAAAGAAGTTCTTCCTGCAGGAGTTACCAAATTTGGTTTAACCGCCGGATTGCCTGTAACACTTGAAGGACTGGTTGGAATGGACGGAAAAGTGTTTGGTCTTGGATCATTCGGATTCTCTGCTCCGGCCGGAGTATTGGATGTAAAACTGGGTTATACAGGCGAAAATGTATACAACCAGGTAAAAGAATTATTGGCATAAGAACAATAAACTTATAAATCAAAAGGTGCATCTTTACGATGCACCTTTTTTTGTATCCTCTTGATTTTTATATAAGAAAGTGTTCCCCAATTTTATTATATTAGCACATTAAGGTGATTTGAATTGTGCTCATTTCAAGTATAACCAGAGAAAATAAGGGGATGATTAATAAGGCTGATCAAAAAATTGCACACCTCCATAAGATTATTGAAAGTACACGGGAAATTGTCCGTTTAATCGTTTCCGAGAAGAATCCGGCACAACTGGCAAAGAACACCTGCCGGATACTCGTAAATACACGTGGTTACTATTATGCATGGATTCTATTGCTTGATGATCTCCAAAAAGCAGATTCTTTCGCAGGATTTGGAGACCCCGAAATTGTAGATAATGTAAAAAAGCAACTTTTACAAAACGGGGTTCCGGATCAGCTTTTACAAACTATTTCCCAACTAAATGATGCCGTAACGAGAAATATTCCGTCTTCGTTGCTTATTGCCCCGGATTCAAACAAGTGGATTCCCATATTGACCCCTTTAAAGGATAATGAGAGGTTATATGGAATCCTTTGTGCCGGAATTCCGATAAAAGATTATAGTCACCCAAAAGAAAAACAAACATTTATTGAGATAGCTGCCGATGTTGGGTTTGCACTATCAAAAATACAACAGGAAAAAGTAAGCAAAAATACTCAGATTCGTTACAAGAATTTGGTAAACTCTCTTAATGATGGGTTACTGATTTTACAAGATGGGGTAATAAAATTTGTAAACAAATCTTTGTGCGAAACAACAGGTTACTCCGAAGATGAACTTCTCGATAAAGAATTTACCATGCTTGTTGCCCCGGAAGAATTGGATAAAGTAAAACAACTTTATACTGAACTTCTTTCAGTCAACGCGGTTCAAAAAAAATACGACTCGGCAGCAATAACAAAATCAGGCCGGTCCTTTTCGGTTGAAATCACCCCGGTGGATACCATTTTCGATAACCGTCCTGCATTTATGATTATTCTTCATGATAACTCGGAGTTAAAATACACATTGGAACAACTAAAAGAACGTGAAGCATATTTTCGCTTCCTTTCCGAGTCTGCGTTTGAAGGAATAATTGTGCACGACAACGGGATAATTCTTGATGTAAACGCTACCCTCCTAAGAATTACAGGATACTCGCGCAAAGAAATGATTGGCAAAAACCTGCTTACCGATTTCTTTCAAGAAAAAGATCAAAATAAGATCCGTCGCAAGATCAACAGTCCGGTTGTAAAACCGTTTGTTCTTTCGGCGTTTAAAAAAGATGGCACCTATGGATATGTTGAAGTTGAGGCACGTAGCATAGTGTACAAAGGCAAAAAAGCCCGAATAGCAGCTGTTCGCGATATTTCTGAACGATACCGATTACAAAACGAAATAAAAAAGGAACAGGATAAACAAAACCGCTTGCTTGACGATCTTCCCGGCGTTGCATATAATTGCAAGAATAATGAACGGTGGAGTATGAATTTTATCAGTAAGGGAAGTTATGCCCTTTTGGGGTATAAACCTGAAGAGCTAATCGAAGGCGGTTCAATCGATTTTTATTCCTTAATCCATCCTGATGACATAAAACATATCCAGGAAGCAATTCGAAATGCAATTGACCAAAACAAATCGTTCGAGATAGAATACCGTATTTTTAACAAGCAAAAACAGGAAAAATGGGTTTGGGAACGAGGAAAAGCAGTTTATCACAACGATGAGATTTTACTTGAAGGCTTTATAAGTGATATAACCAGACGGAAAAAATTGGCAAAATCCAATGAAATGTTGTCAAAAGCTATAGAATCAAGTCCGGTAAGTATTATAATTACTGGCATCGAAGGGCATATAGAATATGTCAATTCCTGTTTTGAAACTGTAACCGGCTACAAAAAAGAAGAAGTATTAGGTAAAAAACCCGCTATACTAAAGTCAGGATTACAAGATTCGAAAATCTATAAACAGATGTGGGCTACAATTAAGGCTGGCGGGATTTGGCAGGGAGAGTTAGTAAATAAAAAGAAAAGTGGAGAGTTCTTCTGGGAACACGTCAATATTTCTCCAATTTATAACGAAACAGGACTTATTGAACAATTTATATCAGTAAGGGAGAATATAACTGAAAAAAAACAGACCTTAAAAGAGCTACAAAAAGCTAAAGAAACTGCGGAACAAAATGAAAGAAGGTTTAAGGCCCTGCACAATGCATCGTTTGGAGGTATAACTATTCACGACAAAGGATTAATTCTTGACTGCAACCAGGGATTGAGCAATATTACCGGCTATTCTCATGAGGAGCTACTTGGCATGGATGGTATGAAATTAATTGCAGCAGATCAGCGCGAAATAGTTATGAAGAAAATTCTAAGTGAATACGATAAGCCATACGAAACCGTTGGACTCCGTAAAAACGGGCAAACGTACCCACTTCGCATACAGGGCAAAATGATTCCTTATAACAACAAACTGGTTCGTGTTACTGAATTCAGAGATATTACCGAACAAAAAGAAATTGAAAAAGAACTGGTTCGGGCCAAAGAAAATGCCGAACAAAGTGATAAGTTAAAATCCTCTTTCCTGGCCAATATGAGTCACGAAATCAGAACACCGATGAATGGTATTTTAGGATTTACCGAATTATTGAGAGACCAGGAATTATCTCTCCAACAACGCACAGAATTTATCGACGTAATTCAAAACAGTGGAGAAAGAATGCTTAATACAATAAACGATATAATTGATATTTCTAAAATTGAATCGGGGATGGTTATTGCACATATGCAGGACATAAACCTACCGGCATTGATAAAAGAGCTTTACATTTTCTTCGAGCAATCGATGAAACTGAAAGGCATTACTTTTAAACTGAACGAAAACAATGGTAATCCGGTAATGCTTTTACACACCGACCCTGATAAACTTAATTCAATTCTTACCAACCTCATACGGAACGCCTATAAATTCACCTCATCTGGCACCATCGAGTTTGGATACACAACCAGCAAGAACCACATTAACTTTTTTGTAAAAGATACAGGTGTTGGAATACCGCAGGAAAGACAACAGGCAATTTTCGAGCGATTTGTGCAAGCCGACATTGCAGACTCGCGGGTTTTCGAAGGTTCGGGACTGGGCCTTGCCATTACAAAATCGTACACCGAAATGTTAAACGGTACAATCAGCCTTGAATCGGAAGTTGGGAAAGGAACTACCTTCTATGTTTCGCTGCCTATGCAGGCAACAATCAATTCACAACAAACCACACCTTCTGAATTACAACTGATTGACAATGTTTTACAACAAAATAAGTTAAAAATATTGATTGCTGAAGATGACACCATATCGATAGAACTGCTAAAACTTCTGGTTCGCGATATCGCGTCGGAGATACTGGTTGCCAATAACGGGAAAAAAGCAGTTGAAATGGCCCGGAATACCCCTGACCTTAACCTGATTTTGATGGATATTAAAATGCCGGTTATTGATGGGTATACAGCAACAAAAATGATACGGGAGTTCAACACATCAGTGAAGATAATCGCTCAATCAGCATTTGCACAAACAGAAGATATTAAAAAGGCAAACAGTGCAGGCTGTGATGATTTTATTTCGAAACCAATTAACAGGAAACTACTGATTGAAACAATCAACGAGCTGTTTCTGAACGATCTTTAAGTAGGAAACAACAAAATAAAAAGGCGTATCCGTTACCGGATACGCCTTTT
>NZ_JBFHGM010000182.1:0-10692 GCF_041583095.1 Draconibacterium sp. | reverse complement strand
TTATGAAACGGAGTAGTGATAAGGATATAAACAATTTATGGCAATCCTTTCAGACAGGCAATAGTGACAGTTTTACTGCCATTTACAATATCTATATATATCAGTTGATTGCTTATGGCTCAAAACTGTGTCCGGATCAGCATTCTGTTCGTGATAGTATTCAGGAAATATTCATTGATCTTTTCTTAAAACCCAAAAAGCAAAAAACGGAAATAAAGAACCTCAAAGCATATCTATTCATTGCTCTTCGAAACAGAATATATAAGAGACTTCAACGTAATTCCAGGATAGAGACATTAGACACAAGTACAGAAAATGTTGAACTTGATTTTCATATAGAATATAGCTACCAGGAGAAACTCGAACAAGAGGAGATTTCGGAGGAAATAAAAAATCTTCTTCAACAAGCTACAGCAAAGCTACCATCAAAACAAAAGGAGATTATATACCTCAAATTTGAGGAAGAAATGAGCTATGAAGAAATCGCTGCAATCATGCGCATCTCCGTTGAATCTACACGTAAATTATTTTACAGGGCGATGCTTTCACTAAGAAGCTACATTGATAAAAAAGAGTTTATGACTATCTTTTTTGTCTTTTTTCGAAAAAAAAATTCAATTTAATGTCCATGTTTTAAGAATCAGGGGAACCTATTGGTGTATATCCGATTCTTATGAATGAAATATTAAAATTTTTAGAAGATCCGAAATTTGTAAAATGGGTCAACAAACCTTCAAAGAAGCTCGACAGATTCTGGAGTGCTTATATTGAAAGCAATGAATCTGAGAAGGAACAAATACAACTCGCCCGGACATTTATTTTATCTCTTAAATCAAAACCGGTTACCGACACCGAAAAAACCGCACAAGACATCTATTCTGCAATTCAGCAGGCAATAGCAAAATCAAGAGTAAAAACAAAAAGAAGGACTTTAGTGCTTACCATTTCAAAGTATGCGGCTATTGGACTAATCTTTTTTGTACTGGGAATAGGCGTTAACCAGTATATCAAATCGCCTCGTTTCAATGAGTTTGAATACTTTGGGAAGAACGATAATAATTACCCTTATTCCACACTCACGCTTTCTGATGGAAAAAATGTTCGAATACCTGACAAAGAATCAGAGATTGTTTATAATAACCACGGACAAATTGTTATCAATAAAAGAGATACAGTTCAGTCAGGGAAAGCAGTAATTGAAAATGATTTAAACCAATTGTTTGTTCCCTACGGTAAAAATGCCTCTATAAAATTACCTGATGGTACCGTTGCGCATTTAAATGCAGGGTCGAGTCTTGTTTATCCGTCAAAGTTCGTAGGTTCAAGCCGGGTTGTATCACTTCTCGGAGAAGGATACTTTGATGTTGCCCACAACCCGGATATGCCATTTATTGTGCAAACAAAAGAAATAAATATTGAAGTTCTGGGTACAAAATTCGACCTGTCGGCCTACCCAGGAGATAATATTGTGGAAACTATCCTTGTTGAAGGCAAAGTAAAAATGATAAAGCAGGGATTTCAGTTTTCATCAAAGGAGTACATTCTTTCCCCAAATCAAAGAGCTGCTTTTGATATTAACTCTAAAGAAACCTCAATTTCCGAAGTAAACGTCAACAATTATATTTCGTGGCAAAAAGGATTTTTACTTTTTGAGACCGAGGATTTAAACCGGATCTTCAGAAAAGTGGAAAGGTATTATAACATTAAAATCAGTTACGCCGACCCTAATCTGGGCTTACTGCGAATTAGCGGAAAACTTGAATTGAAAGAGAATAAAGAAAGTGTGTTGAATGTTATAGCTAAAACAGCATCAGTAGAGATTGTAAAAATAAATGAAACCGAATATGCGATAAAATAGAAAAAGCCAAAGAGTATGTGCGAATACTCTAAGGCTTTAAGAGTATTAATCTTAATTTAATAAACCATCAAATTTATGAGAAAATCACGAAAGAGACATCTTTTCGATCGAAAAGATTATGTTTTTAATTTTAAAAAATTAAAGCTAGCGCTTTTGCTTTCCATTTTGCTGTGTAGTACCGGATGGGTAAGTTCTGCCGCCCAGGCAAGACTTAATCTCAACCTTAAAAATGCTACTGTTAAAGAATTAATCACGCAAATTGAGAGCCAAACAGAATATTACGTTTTATATCAGGATGAGATTTTTCAGGAAGGACAGAAGATCTCAATTCAGGCAGAAAACAAAAGTATTAACTATGTGCTGGAAGAATTATGCAAACAAGCTTTTGTTACTGCCGAAATAGAAGACAAACAGATTATTCTGCGAAAAGCAAAGGCAGCCAAGGCAGAAGTACCAAGCCAGCAAGATCAACAAAAAGTAGTTAGCGGGGTAGTTACAGAAGTAGATGGATTACCAATACCCGGTGTTTCAATTATGGTACTTGGAACATCCAGAGGTACAGTAACCAACGTAAACGGAGAATTCAATATTCGCGTTTCCGTGAGTGATACAATTCAATTTTCTTTTGTTGGGAAAAAGCCTGAGCTAGTAGTTATCAAAGATCAGAATGTTGTAAACGTTACGCTTTACGATGACGAAACCGAATTGGAAGAAGTTCAGGTTGTGGCTTTTGGAAAGCAGAAAAAAGAAAGTGTAATTTCTTCAATTGAAACGGTTCGCCCGGCTGAACTTAAGCAACCTTCATCGAACCTTACAACCGCGTTGGCCGGTAAAATCCCTGGGATTATTTCATACCAAACCTCGGGCGAACCGGGAGCCGATAATGCACAGTTCTTCGTTCGCGGGGTAACCACATTCGGCTACAAAACAAATCCGTTAATCCTTATCGATGGATTTGAAGCCTCATCAGACGACCTTGCAAGATTGGAACCTGATAATATCGAAAGTTTCTCAATTTTGAAAGACGCTTCAGCAACCGTATTATACGGCGCAAGGGGTGCAAACGGTATTATCATCGTTGAAACAAAATCGGGACGCGAAGGTCCGGCTAAGATCAATGTTCGTCTAGAATCGCATTTGGCAACACCAACTAAAATGAATGAGCTGCTGGATGGAGTGGAATACATGAAACTGTACAACGAGGCCCGAATTTCTCGTAATCCCTTATTGGGAACCTATTACAGCGAGCAAAAGATACAATCAACTGCTGATGGAGTAGACCCAATGATCTATCCAAACATTGATTGGTACGACGAGCTTTTTGAAAAATCGACAATTAACAAAAAAGCGAATTTCAATGTATCAGGTGGAGGAAAAGTGGCAACCTATTATGTTGCAGGATCACTTGAAAACGAAACCGGTCTGTTAAAAGTTGACGCTAAAAACAATTTCAATAACAACATTGATATTAATCGCGTGCAATTGCGTAACAACGTTATTATAAAGATTACGCCTACAACAAGACTTGATACAAGATTACAAGGAAGGTTTGAGAGATACAACGGACCAAATTCATCAGCAGGAGACATATTCAGAATGGTAATGAACTCCAACCCGGTTGACTTTCCGGCAGTTTACGAACCGGATGAAGCTCACCTGCTCTCTGACCATATACTTTTTGGGAACACTTTTGTAAACGGTAGCCTGAAACAAAATCCTTATGCAGAAATGGTTAGAGGATATGAAGACCGTAATGAAAGTTCAATCACTGCAATGGCGACACTTTCGCAAGAGCTTGATTTTATAACCGAAGGATTAAAACTTCAGGCTAAAGCATCGGTAAATACATGGAGCAAATATTCAAGTAAACGTACTTACAGTCCATTCTTCTATGACCTGGAAAGTTATAACCAGATTACCGGAGAATATAAATTATTTGAACTGAATCCGGAAGGTGGCCAGGTGTACCTGGGAGATGTTGATCCGGGCAGAGATGCAAGTGCCCATTACTACTATGAAGCGCGCTTGAACTGGGACAGAGAATTCGGAAATCACAGCATCGGTTTGATGACTGTTGGAATGTTCGAAGAATACCTTTTAACTGCGGGTAACAGTAGGTCTATTTACGAAACATTACCAGAACGAAACATGGGTAATTCAGGACGTTTAACCTATGACTATGATACGCGGTATTTCTTTGAATTTGCATACGGATACAATGGTTCTGAGAAATTTAGCGGATCAAAAAGATATGGCTTTTTCCCTTCTTTTGGTGGTGGTTGGTTGATTTCGAACGAAAACTTCTGGACACCGATGAAAGACATCGTTAATACTCTTAAACTTAAAGCTACCTGGGGTAAGGTTGGTAACGACGCTATTGCTCAACGCCAAGACCGTTTCTTCTATTTATCAGATATTGCGCTTGGAGATGACAACAATGCACAGTATGGTTATCGCTGGGGAACTACTTATATGAATTCTTACGGAGGTTACAATATAAACCGTTATGCCAATCCGGATATTACCTGGGAGGTTTCAACAAAGATGAACCTTGGACTTGAAATGACTTTCCTTGATGATGCACTGAAAATTCAGGGAGACCTGTTTAAGGATGTACGTGATCAAATCTATCTTCAGAGACAGAACTTCCCGGCCACTGCCGGATTAGAAGCAGCAATCAGTGGTAACGTTGGTAAAGTAGAGTCGTGGGGATATGAAGCATCTGCGGATTACCAGTACATATCACCAAAAAACTGGTGGCTGACCGGCCGTGCTAACATTACATTCGCAACAAACAAATATGTTGAGCTGGACGAAAAAGAATATGCCGACGAATACCTGAAACAAAAAGGTCATTCCACTAATCAATGGTGGGGTTTAATTGCCGAAAGACTATTTGTTGACGAAGCAGAAATCGCCAATTCTCCAAAACAAGACTTTGGAACCTATCAAGCCGGTGATATCAAATACAAAGATGTTAACGGCGACGGTATCGTAAACTCGAATGACCGTGTTCCACTGGGCTTACCAACTGTTCCTGAGATTCAATACGGTTTCGGAGCATCAGGAGGATTTAAAAATTTCGACTTGTCTTTCTTCTTTCAGGGTAATGCGCGAGTTTCATTTTTTATTGATGCCAGCGACAATTCTAGAAATCAGCATGGTATAGCTCCATTTGCATCAAGAAGAAATGCGCTTTCAATAATTGCTGAAGATCACTGGTCGGAAACAAATCCTGACGTACACGCCTTCTGGCCTCGTTTATCAGTTGATCCGCTTGCTAACAACACTCAGGTATCAACCTGGTGGTTAAGAAATGGTGCTTTTCTACGTTTAAAAACAGTAGAAATGGGCTACAATATAAAAAGTAAGGGATTTGAAAAGATTGGACTCGAAAATGCAAGAATTTATTGCAGTGGGGTAAACCTGTTTGTTATCAGTCCCTTCAAATTGTGGGATCCGGAAATGGGACGTGCGGGATTAGGATATCCGCCGAACCGAAGGTTTAACATTGGTGTTCAATTATCATTCTAATTTTAAAAAATATTTGATATGAAAATTTTGAAAAAAATATTCGCAATCATATACATTCTTTCTATTATACCTTCGTGTACAGGATATCTGGATGTTGTTCCGGATAATACCATTACACTGGAAGATTTGTTTAAAAAGAAAGAAGAGGCATGGGATGCACTGGCAAAAGTTTATAACTATATGCCAAGGATAGAAAAAACACACGAAACCATGTGGCTGGCCGGTGATGAGTACATCGGACGACTGGATTATAACGACAACGCATGGGATTTAAGAGGAATAAGGGTAACTCGTGGTTTACAAACAGCTAACGACCCACTATTAGGAAACTGGTCAGGCACAAATGGTGGCAAAAGGCTTTATGCCGGAATCCGTCAAGCGAACGTTTTTCTTAACAATATTGATAACGTGCCGGACATGACTGAAGAGGAAAAAGCAGATTGGAAAGCCCAGGTAAAATTCCTGAAAGCCTATTACAGCTTTTTGTTAGTGCGGAAGTATGGTCCTATTATCATTGCTGATGAATTGATCTCGCCTGATGCTACAAAAGAAGAATTATTTCAGGAACGTTCGAAAGTGGAAGACTGCTTTAACTATATCATCACACTAATGGACGAAGCCATTCCTAATTTAACTGAAAAAGTTCCTTCAACCCTGGCTGGTCAGGTTGACCAGGTTGTTGCAAAAGCAATCAAAGCAAGGGTTATGTTATTCAGGGCCAGCCCATTCTACAATGGAAATATGGAATATTTTGGCGACTTCATGGACAAGGATGGCCAACCATTCTTCCCTCTGGTTTACGATAAAGAAAAATGGAAAGACGCTATTGATGCTATTGAAGATGCTATTGAAACATGCGAAGCCAATGGTATTCAGTTATATCATTACGACACACAGCCTTATGTTTTCGATCGTGAAGACTATGCTGAAAATGATGAGAACATACAGACAATATATGACCTTAGAATGGCCATTACCGATCCATGGAATGACGAATTAATCTGGGGGTATTCAAACCTTGATATATACGAACAGGGCGAGATCGGACATGCATCAAATATGAGGTTACCTGATGGTTACGGTGGCGGTATAACAAATACTTCAGGTTTTTCATGGCAATGGTTGGCTGCAACCTACCGCATGGCAGAAAGGTATTACACAAAAAATGGTGTACCAATTGAAGAAGACCTTACTTTTGAACTAGACAAAAAGTGGGAAATCACGACAACTCCCGGTGCTGATGATCCGGAATATACCGAGATGAAAGGTATTATGCAACCAGGAGCCGAAACCATTAAATTGTACCTGAACCGCGAACCACGTTTTTATGCCAACCTGGCAATTACAGGTGGTTACTGGCGTACTCACGGCGTTCGTATCAATACAAAAATGTATGCAGGTAGCGATGGCGGTTTTAACTCATCGCAACATACTACCGACTACTTTGAAACCGGTATTGGTATAAAGAAATTTGTTCATCCTGAATCCAAATCGGGACACTGGGCAAGAACAGTTAAATACCCTTACCCTATTATCCGTTTGGCTGATTTGTACCTGATGAAAGCAGAAGCTCTAAATGAGTATTATGATGCTCCGACACAGGAAGTTTACGACGCCATAAATTTAGTACGCGAAAGAGCTGGTGTTCCGAATGTTGAAACAGTGTGGTCTGATGCAAGTATCGTAAAATCAGTTAACAAGCATACAACTAAAGAAGGTATGAGAGACATAATTCTCGCAGAACGTGGAAACGAATTGGCCTTTGAAGGAAGCCGTTTCTGGGATATGTTACGTACAAAAAGAGCTGTTATGGAATTCTCAAATCCGATTTGGGGTTGGGATTACAGAGGAACTACAGGAGCCAACTTCTTTAATCTTGAAGTTAAACAGTCGAGAAGATTTACAATCACCGATTGTTTATGGCCTATTGATTTGAATGAAATGAATACCAATTCTAAACTCGTTCAAAATCCTGGATGGTAATAAAAATTCATTTTAATTAATGATCGAAGAGAAGAAATGAAACAACACTTCTATACATACGTCGATAAAACCACTTGTGTACAAGTAACTAAAATCATTAAGTTCTTCGAAGATAAAATATGCGATATTATGAAAATCACAATTAATTTTTTAATACTTGCTGCATTCGTAATCCTATTGTTCTCCTGCGAAGAGGAGACAATGCGTTTAGCAACAAGTGACGATAATACTCCTCCGGCCCAGCCTACTCAGGTTTCGTATACTCCCCTTTACGGTGGAGCCAGGTTTCACTATACAGTTCCTGAAGATGAAGACCTGTTGAGTGTTGAAGCCAGGTATACCAACAAAGATGGACAATCTTTCTCTTTTGCAGCATCGTATTTTGTTGACTCACTTGACATATACGGATTTGGAGATACGATCGACTACAATGTTGAGTTATATGCTTTAGACAGGGCAGGAAATAGATCAGAACCGGTTATTGTTACTGTAAAACCATTGGAATCGGCTATTGCCCGTGTAACAAAATCACTTAATCTGAAACCGGCGTTTGGTGCTTTCTTCATCGACTGGGAAAACGAGCTGAAACAAAGTATAAATGTTTACGTTGATTTTAGTTATACCCAGAATGGTGAACAAAAACAATTCACTTCTGTATTCTCCTCAAACCTGGAAACCGACCGTCGTTATGTTGAAGATCTTAACCTCGGGCAGGATGAACCTGTAAATGTAGAAATCCGTGTTTCTGATATTTACGGTAACATTTCAGATCCTGTTGATATGGGAGATATCACACTTCTGGAAGACACCCAGATTGATAAATCCAATTGGTTTCTGCCTCTCACAAACGATTCAATCGGAGGCATTCCGCAGGGATTTGGAAGTAACTCAGAAGGTAGATTAGTACTCGCCGTTGATGGAGTAATCGATGAAGGTACCAACCTGAACTACATACACACCGGAGGAAGAGGCCGTACCGGTAACAGTGCAGATGGTAACATGCCATGGAATATTATTATAGACCTGGGAGATTACTATGAATTGAGTCGTATTGTAACTCATCAACGACACATGGATTTCTGTGGCGATTTTTGTCAGGGACAGTACTACAGAGGTGAAAACGTAGGTATCTACGAAATTTACATCTTCGACGATACAACCGAGGAATGGGAACTTGTTACCCAGCATAAAATCGAAGTACCTGTTGGCTTGAGTGAACTGGAGATCGTAAAACAAGGAAAAGAGGGCGATATGGCCTACATGTTCCCTGATGATCCTCAATATACAAAACCTACGCGTTGGGTGCGCTACAGGGCGGTAAAAGGTTTTGGAGGAAACTATACGCTCGATAATGGAAACTGTTTGTCTGAAATTACATATTACGGTAAAAAAAGTGGCAGTTAGTTTTATCTAACAATGAATAAAAATATCTGAACATATGAGAAATATAATATTATCACTACTAATTTTAGTTGCTTTTATGTGGTCATGCGAAGACATGTACGAAAAGCAGGAAATGTATGAAGGTGAAGTTGTTTACCCTGCCAAATACGATACCGTAATTGGTTATATCGGATTTGAAAGGGTTGAGATTGACCTGATGAGTGCCGGCCGGATTCCAAGTAGCCAAATAAAATTGGGAAAAGCTGAAAAAACCAAAATTACATACGACGATCAGGAAATCATTATTGACTCTTTGGTGTCGTGGGTAAATATTACAGGGCTTACCCAATCAAAACTTTATCGATTCAACATTACTACGGTTGATGCATACGGTAACGAATCTGTTCCTCAGGAAATCGCATTGATTCCATATACCAATACCGATTTAGCCCGCGTTGCAGTTAGCCCGCCAAGAGTAATGGCCTCACCTTCAGCAGCAGTTGTAGACTGGCCTAACGGAATATCATCAGTGCTAATGAACTACTATGGTTTAAAATTTAGCTACTCTGATAAGAACGGCGAAACACAAAGTGGAGAAAGAGGTCAAGATTCAAGATTTTTTGTAGGAAATCTCGAAGCAGGAGAACCTGTTAACATTGACATGGAATACAAAATAGTTCCTATTGTTAACCGCACTCCCATTCTGGATACCGTTATCTTCAATGATGTACTATCAATCAATATGCCAACGAGCTCGTCAGAATTTTCTCCGGCAGAGAGAGACATACTACAAGCAAATGGTGTAACAGTTTTTACTGCTGATGGAGTTTCTGATATTGAAGAACTGGTATACCCTGTTCATGCAAATTCGCTTCAGGATATCTTTTACTTTCCAAATTTGAAAGTACTGGATCTAACGGGTAGCGATTTATTTAAATTACCTGAACTGGCATACGACAGAAACACCATTCAGGATGTTGTTGGTGGAGGCGATTATTCTCCGTGTATAAGAAAAGCCGGAAACATATCTTCGGGCGACCAACAAGCATTAAAAGACCTTTTGGAAGCAGGTATTCTTGACAAAGTATACTATTATCCACATTCAATGGGATTGGATGATTTGCTTGCTCCTTATGTTGAAAGTGGCGTGGTTGAAATGATTGAAACACCTCAATCGGTATTGCTTGATAACCAATTCCACTTAGATGGTATCGTTCAGGACTGGAACTGGTGGTTGGATTACGAGTATCCGGCAACAGATGCTCCTGCGGGAGACGGACTGGAAAATGTTTACAAAGTAATTCCAAGAAGAACAAGTGCGTCGTTTATTTTTGCATTGCCAAAAGAGTACCAGTTTAATGTTGAAGAATATAAATACCTAAAATTTAGTGTCTATACTCCGAAAGAAAGTGACCTTGTTGGTACTTATGAACCTTTTAAAAGATTGTGGCCACGAATCATGAATAACATGTGGGCATTTGGTGGTAACAGTAATTACGGACAAGAATACTGGGAAATACCTCGTTTCTATATTCCGGATAATGAACTTAACCAATGGACTGAAATTACCCTGGATTTATCTGAGGCAATGAACAGACACAACAGGGTTATTGTACTCAACATTGGAGGAGAACCCTGGGTTGATTTCAATCCGCCGGTTGATTTAGTTTATTATTTCGCAAACATACGTTTCGAGAAAGAATAAATAAGAATAACGTATAACGCTCCCAAACCAACTAAATTCTAATTATAAGGCAATTCCTTCCAGGTAACTGGAGGGAATTTTCTTTTAATTAACGTCAGTTCGAGCTAAGCGAAGTTGCAAACATGGCTTTCATCAACAATTTCTTCCAGGTTGAGTTTCGGTTTCTTATCTAAAAAGGAATAGGCAATTAAAGCAGAGAGCAGGTTGGTTAGAAAGTTTTCAAAGCTAC
>NZ_JBFHGM010000181.1:0-10852 GCF_041583095.1 Draconibacterium sp. | reverse complement strand
TGGCACAATAATCTTTAAACCCTTTTGGCAGGTTTTTCGACCAAAGAATAGTAATGTTTGGCTCAGGCGATGGCCCCAGATTGTAAAGTGTATTCAGGAAACGGAACGATGTTTTGGTTACTTTGCTTCGTCCGTCGATCAACAAACCACCAATACTTTCGGTTACCCAGGTTGGGTCGCCGGCAAAAATCTGGTCGTAAGCTTCCATACGCAGGTGGCGAACCATACGCAGTTTCATAACAAACTGGTCGATGTACTCCTGTGCATCGGTTTCGGTAATTTTTCCGTCTTGAATATCCTTTTCGATAAAAATATCGAGGAAAGACGAAACACTACCCAACGACATGGCAGCACCGTCTTGTTCTTTAACCGCAGCAAGGTAAGCCATGTAAGTCCACTGAACGGCCTCCTGTCCATTTTGTGCCGGGCGCGAAAGGTCCAGGCCGTAAATGGTTCCCATCTCAATCATGTCGCTTAAAGCGCGGAGTTGCTCCGAAACTTCTTCACGTAAACGAATGGTAGCATCAGTCATCGGACCGGTAATCTTTTGCAGATCCTCTTTTTTCCCTTCAATCAAACGGTTGATACCGTATAACGCAACACGGCGGTAGTCGCCAATAATTCGTCCGCGGGCGTAATTATCGGGTAACCCTGTCAGGAAACCCAGCGAGCGGAATTTCCGGATCTCGTCGGTGTAAGCATCAAAAACGCCGTCGTTGTGGGTTTTGGTGTACTTGCTGAAACTCTCGTGAATGATTGGGTTTGGTTCCAATCCGTGTTCCGATAAAGCTTTTTTAACCACATTGTAACCTCCGAAAGGTTTCATGGCACGTTTTAGCAATTTGTCGGTTTGCAGGCCAACAATTACTTCGCTTTCTTTGTCGAGGTATCCGGCCTCGAAAGCCGTCAACCCCGAAACTACATTTACATCCACATCGCGTAAACCATTGTTCTGGCGCTCTTCTTTTAGGGCATCTTTACAAATGTCCCATAATTTGCTGGTGCGCGCTGTCGGGCCTTCCAGAAATTTGTGATCGCCGGTATACGGGGTGATATTTAAAGTTACAAAATCTTTCACTTCAATGGCTTTACACCATCGTCCTGTTTTGAAAGTGTTTTCTAAATCCATAAACTTTTACCTTTTTCTAAAATAAACTCTTACTAAACCAATTTGTTTGCAAAAGTACTGCTAAAAAACTTCTTGTATTATCCCTATTTGTGGGGATTTTGCTTTCTTGTTAATGTCTTAATCTTTACCTAAAATTCAGGTAATATTGCAACTGGTTTGAATTTTCTTCTTTTGAACCGGACGCGATAATATTCACCGAATAGTAGTTGAGGTTAAACTATAATCGCTCATATTTGTATTTATTGAAAACTGAATAAAAATGGCAGGGCATCATCACGATCATGGGCATCACCACCACCATCATCACGAAATAAGAGGGAAAAAATTACTGTGGGTAACGGTTTTAAATCTTTCTATTACAGTGGTCCAGGTAATTGGTGGAATTATCTCGAATAGTCTGTCGTTACTGTCTGATGCACTGCATAATCTGGGCGATTCGTCGGCTATCTTTATTGCTTTTCTGGCGGGTAAACGAAGCCGGAAACCTTCGGATGAACAAAAGACTTTTGGTTATAAACGTGTTGAAATTCTGGCCGCGCTTTTTAACGGAGTGGTACTGATTGGCATTTGTTTGTACCTGTTTTTTGAAGCCTACGAACGTTTTGTGAATCCGGAGCCCATAAAAGGAAAGATCATGTTTATTGTGGCTACATTTGGTTTGCTGGCCAACCTGATTTCGGTTTTTGTGCTGAACAAAGATAAAGATCACAACCTGAATGTACGGGCTGCATACCTGCATTTGCTGGGCGACACATTTTCGTCGGTGGCGGTAATTATTGGTGGTATTGCTATCTGGAAATTCGAGGTTTTCTGGATCGACCCGCTGATTACCGTTTTGGTGGGTATTTACATTATTTATCATACCTGGGATGTGGTAAAAGAAACGGTTGATATTTTAATGCAGTCGACGCCCACAAATATTGATTTGGGAAGAATAAAAGAGGAAGTGGAGAAGATTCCGGAGATCGATAATATTCATCATATTCATGTTTGGAGGCTCGATGATACACAGATTCATCTGGAGGCACATATTAATATGGAAGGTAACATTAGTATGTTGGAGTTGATGGAAGTTCGTGCAAAAGCAGAGAAACTGCTTCACGATAAATTTGGTATTGACCACATAACGCTGCAAGCCGGTTACGATTGTTGCGACAACAATGCTGAAATGCTTGCACATTAAGACCAATTTGTCTGAATTCCCCTTTTTAAGGGAATGATCTTCAACCAAAATCATCATTTTACGCGATTGTCAGCCCGATAAAAAACACTGAATTTTACACTGGCAATTTTAAATGACTCGCGTATGATTTTTTCATTTATATCATCACTAACGGTTAGCTCATCGCAAAACGAGCTGGTGTCGTCGGTTTTTATCGACTTTTCATTTTATCTCATCATCGCCGGATTGATCGGGTGGGTTTTATTCCGAAAAGAAAAAGGGAAATACATTAGCAAAGCCTTAATGACCTTAATGATTGTAGCTCCTTTGCTGTTTCTTATTTTGAAACTTGGAAAATTGTAGGTCTATTATTCGGAAAAACTGTCAATATCTATTAAACCGTTGGCCACAGCATAAATAACCAGCGCGGCTGTAGATTTTACGCCAATTTTACTACTGATGTTTTTGCGGTGCGAAATAACCGTGTGGATACTTATAAAAAGTTCTTCGGCAATTTCCTTGTTCGATTTTCCGCTGGCCAGCAGCTTTAACACATCAATTTCTCTTTCGCTTAAAGTATTGTCGATATCGTTGTTTACGGCAGGCGTTGCTTTAAAGTGTTTCGAAATGATCTGTGTAATGGTTTCTTGCCTGTCGGTAACAAAAATATTATCGGCAAAATTGTCGTAAAGAGTGCGGTCGTAATGATTGGAAATCAGCCCCACAACATTGGATTTATTATATAGCGATAGCAGGTTGTTCAGGTTCTTTTTCGAGTTGTTTAGTGTAACCGGGTTTATGATTACAATCTTAAACAGATTGGATTGTCCAAACTTCAAGGCCTCTTCAAGCGTGTCGGCAAACGACAGCTCTACGCTGTCTTTCATTTGTTGCAGAATAGCAGCAATTCCTTCGCGAATAATTACCGAAGGTTCGATGATTAATATTTTACAGCGCGTTTCCAATTAGTTGAGGCCTTGTTTTTCAAATTGTTCCACCTGTGGAATTAAAATCTCATTTTCAATTTTTGAATGCGTTTGCAGATCCGCATCCAACCCGAAAAGCGCAAATAATATTTTACGCCTCAGGTTATTGTCGGCCTTTTGTGGAAGATGCTCGATCAGTAGTTTTTTTACATCATCGAGTTTTTCCTGGATATCATCGTGATGCTCCCGGTAATCGATAACCGAATAATTCTCGGCAGCGTTGGCGTCAATAAGGTTTAAAATGTATGGGAAAACCGTGTTGTTTTCGTAATCAAAATGCTGGTCAACTTCATGCTTATAATCGTTAAAAAAACGCTCAACCAACTGCATTTCGGGCTTCTGGCTGAATTCACTCATCAGGTGAATGTTCTGAATAATCTCAGGGAAAACCTCATCCGAATAATAGGCATGTGATTTCATCAGGTAATTAACTACCTGTTTAATTTCAGGCGCACTAAAATTCAAATCCTGATGATACGAGCTGTCGATGTTAAGATTGGCCACCATTAAAAAAACTTTGGGGCTGATATTGTTTTCCAGGCAAATCTCCTCAACTGTTTTTTCCCGAACGCCCAACTTTATTCCAAACCGCTCCAATACAAGAATTAACTGTGGGTGGCTGAAAAGCAGTTTCGACATTTTTATGTTTTTCTGAATTTGTTCCTGCTTTGATCCCATGCGAAATAATTTGAGGACAAAATTACAAATTTTATTTAGAAACAATTAAAATAAGCACGGTTTGTATGTAATATGAGGTGTTTTGCTCCGTTTCTTTTCTTTGTAAATTGTAACGGTTTGTGTTGTTTAATATAGTTATCACCGAATTTGTGATCTTTTTTATCGAAAAACTATCAGCATCACCTATCTAATATTTGTAATTTCGTTGCTTTGACATTTCGGGGATGCATGTGACTAGTAGAGCTTATTTTAGCAGCGTATGATGTCTGATAAAGGATGATTTTGAAAAAATACCGCAATGCTCATAGTCAATTAACAACCTTTTTACGTCACATTATTGAAAGAATTACTAAAACTAAAAATAGATGAAGTTTAGAGCGATTATTTTTTTGATGGCCATTTGCAGCCAAAGTTTGTTTGCTCAAAAGAATTTTGAAGTTGATGTAAGTAAAACCTTAGCAGAAGTACAACCGGATATGTACGGTGTGTTTTTCGAGGACATAAATTTTGGCGCCGATGGTGGCCTTTATGCCGAGTTAATTAAAAACCGTTCGTTCGAGTTCGACCAACCATTTGTGGGGTGGTTGCCTTTCGGAAATGTAGAAGTAAAGGATGAGGCTCCATGTTTTGATCGCAATCCAAATTACGTTCATTTAAACGAAACCGGATTACGACGTGGCACCGGCCTCGAAAATAATGGTTTCAGAGGAATTGGCTTTAAGCAGAATGATACCTATCGGTTTTCGTTTTTTGCCCGCTCGTTGGATGGTGGCGAAAAGAAATTTGGAATTGAGCTGGTAAGTTCAAATGACGATATTATCGGACGAGGAGAAATTCTCGTTTCCGGTACTGATTGGGAAAAATATCAATGTATTATAAAATCGAATGCCACGGATGCAAAAGGTAAAGTTCGCGTGGTTTTAAGAACAGCCGGAGAGGTTGATCTGGATCATATTTCAATGTTCCCAACCGAAACCTGGAAAAACCGCGAGAATGGTTTGCGCAAAGATTTGGCAGAAGCGCTTTACGAATTAAATCCGGGAGTATTTCGTTTCCCCGGCGGGTGTATAATCGAAGGAAATACGCTGGAAACCCGTTACCAATGGAAAAACAGTGTTGGCCCTGTAGAAAACAGACCGTTGAATGAAAACCGCTGGAATTACACATTCAAACACCGCTTCTTCCCCGATTATTATCAAACTTATGGTTTAGGATTTTACGAATATTTTTTGCTGAGTGAAGATTTGGGTGCTGAGCCACTTCCGGTAATTAGCTGTGGCTTGGCGTGTCAGTATGAAAGTCACGAATGTGTGCCGGTAGGCGATTTGCAACCTTACATCGATGACGCAGTTGACCTGATAGAATTTGCCAACGGACCGGTAGATTCTGAGTGGGGAAAAGTACGTGCCGAAATGGGGCATCCTGAACCTTTTAACCTGAAATATTTGGCCATTGGAAACGAACAGTGGGGCGAAGGATACGTAGAACGTTTGATTCCTTTTATGGAAGTACTTCGTGACAAACATCCGGAAATAAAAATAATTGGAACTGCAGGGCCGACACCTGACGGAGAGAATTTTGACTACCTGTGGCCCAAAATGACAGAACTAAAAGTTG
Source organism: Draconibacterium sp. (assembly GCF_041583095.1). Taxonomy (NCBI): domain Bacteria; kingdom Pseudomonadati; phylum Bacteroidota; class Bacteroidia; order Marinilabiliales; family Prolixibacteraceae; genus Draconibacterium; species Draconibacterium sp. The sequence continues at coordinate 5,280 of NZ_JBFHGM010000181.1, read as the reverse complement.
ATTTGGTTGATGAACATTATTACCGCAGTCCGGAGTGGTTTTTGGCCAATGCTGAGCGTTACGATAGCTACGATAGAAACGGGCCAAAGGTATTTGCAGGAGAATTTGCTTCGCACCACAAAACCCGCAACAACAATCTGCGTGCGGCTATCTCTGAAGCTGCATTTATGACCGGTTTGGAACGTAACGCCGATATTGTTCAACTGGCAACTTACGCACCTCTTTTTGCACATTACGATGCATGGCAGTGGAAACCCGATATGATTTGGTTTGATAACCTGCAAGTGGTTCGTACACCCAATTATTATGTGCAGCAAATGTATGCACACAACACCGGAACAAATGTGTTAAGCATTACTGCTGATGGGGCAAATATTACCGGACAGGACAGTCTTTATGCCAGCGCGGTAATCGATAAAAACACCTCTGAAGTGATTGTGAAAGTTATCAATGCTTCGGATGTGGTGCAGGATATTAATATCAATTTGAAAGGACTGAAAAGAGCAATTAAAAAAGCTGAAGTGAAAATAACTTGCTTGCATAGCAACCAACCCAACGCAATTAATACACGAAAAGCACCAAACACATTAGTGCCTGCACATTCATCGGTTTGGGCCGAAGAAAGTGGCTTTAAACTAAAGGTGCAGGGAAATGCATTTTATGTTTGCCGTGTAAAAATTGAGAATTAGAAGCTAAAAATTAACTTTTATCTATAATTTGATAATCCCTATCGTCACTTCGTTCAAATTGTCTCCGTCAGCTGACGGAGGACTGGAGCGCTGAAAAAGCGACAGGGGGGTGAATTTTAAATGAGGGTAAAATAATTACAATCGAAAGTACACAAGATTAAAAAACTTTATACAAGCATTTAAGAAGCTGACCATAAAAGGTCAGCTTTTCTTTTTGTATAAGTTTTTAAGACATTTGTGATAGTAAGAGTATGTACTGCTATTACTTTTGTAGATTAGTGGTTCACGTTAATTTATATGAAAAACCGGCTTAAAATAATTCTGATTTATATTCTTCTGTTTTCTTCGGGAATTGTATATGCAAATGCGGGAAGACTGAGTTTTACGCATTACACCAACGAAGATGGCTTGCCTTCGTCATACATTAAAAGTATTTGTCAGGATCAGTTTGGTTTTATTTGGGCAGCAACTCGCAGCTCGGTTTGTCGTTTTGACGGTAAATATTTTAAAACCTTTCAGGCAATTGATGAGCACGGAAATTCTTTTGATATTTGGAGTAAATGGAATTATTTTACAAACGACTCCATATTGCTGGTACAAAACACCAACAATATTTTTTATGCGTTCAACTTAAAAAAAGAATTTTTTGAACCTTACGATCCCTTAAATGATTTAGGAGGTGTTACGGCTGTTAGCGAATCACAAGAAGGATTTTGGATATTTAGATCGGATTCGATTTCATTCTTTGATACAAAAAATCATCAGGAAAAAAGTTTTAGGGAAAAAGTTGATTTTGCAGATCTTCCAAAAGAGGAAAGAATATTTAATGTTCGTGAAAAAAATGGTCGGTTAATGGCAGTAACCGACAAAAACAGGTTACTAATTTTTGATCTGCAAAGGAAGCAACAAAGGTATTTTCAGCTGCCGGGAGATATTTATGTTCCTACTCTTTCGCATTTTTACATGGACAACAACAATTATGTGTGGATTGGAAATTATGCCAATGGTTTGTATCAAATTAATCTCACCAATGGTCAGTCGCGCAAATTCTCTGCTACACAAAAGGGAAACAGGCATTTGTTACATAATCTTGTTCACGTTATAAACGAGGATCAACAAGGCCGTGTTTGGATTGGAACAGAAGATGGTTTATGTGTTTGGTCGCCTTATACCGAGTCGTTTGATTATTATCAGCACGATATCCGAAATCCACAAGGTATTAACACAAATCCTATTTATGATATATTTTGCGACCGGGATGGAAACATGTGGTTGGGAACCTATTTTGGAGGTATAAACTTTTGGAACAACACACCCGAGTTTTTTCGTGTGTGGCAAGCCGGTACCGGAGACCAGCACCTATCTGGGAGTGCGGTAAGTTGTATTACAGAAGATGAAGCCGGTACAATTTGGGTTGGAATGGAAGATATGGGAATCAACCGGATTGATCTTGAAAAAGATGAGGTTATAAGAGTGATTAATGAAAACAATGGCCTGTCGTTTAATAATGTACACGATTTACTATTTGAAACGCCTGATCGATTATGGATTGCAACCTATACCGGAGGCGTTAACATTTTGAACCTTAGGAATAACAGGTTTGAATACATTAATACCGAAAATCATCCTGAACTTCCTTCGAACGATATTTACAGTCTGTTGCATGTTGGCGATAGTATATTTATTTCAACATCGGCAGGAGTGGCCGTTTACAACACCACTACACGCAAATTTGCCCGTTACCAGCCCGATATATTTGATATGGTGCAGGTAGAATTTATGTTCGACAGTGAAGAACGTATCTGGTTTTCATCGTATAGTGGAACGTATTATTTTGATAAAAAGAAACATGAGATTGGGAAGATTGACAAGTTCGATTTTCTGAGAAATATAAATTTTGCAAAAACCGATTCAAAAAACCGTCTATGGATTGGTGACTGTTTGCATGGTTTGAATGGTTACGATCTGGAATCTGATTCGATATACACTTACAATGAATCTAACGGTTTCCCGTTTTCGTGGATTTTTAGTCTACAAGAAGGCAATGATGGATATTTGTGGGTGAGTGGCGATAAAGGATTGGTGAAGTTTAAACCCGAAACAGGTGAAATTGTATGGTATAATCGTGAGTCGGGATTACCGTTCGAGCAGTTTAATTTCAGAGCATCGTACAAAAGTCATAGCGGCGAGATTTATTTTGGAGCCAACCGTGGAATGCTTTCTTTTAATGAAAAAGATAAAGAAGATATAAAGAAAGAGCTCGATGTGGTTTTTCGAGGTATACAATTGTTTAATCAGCCTCTGGTGCCGGGCGAGAATCAAGCATTGGAAGAATCGCTTAACCTGCACCCTGAGATTCATTTAAAGTACAAGCAAAACGTTTTTACCATTGAATATGCAGGATTACATTTTCGAAATAAGGGAAACTGTGAATATGCTTATTATCTCGAAAATTTTGAGACATCTTGGAACTACGTGGGAAATCGTGATTTTGCAACCTACACCAACCTTGGTCCGGGCGAGTACTTTTTTCATGTAAAAGCTTCAACAGATAATACGGCATGGGGAAGCAAGGCAAATACATTGAAAATTATTATCGAGCCTCCGTTTTGGTTATCAAAATGGGGATTCTTTGTTTACTTTCTGCTTCTGCTGTTGGTGCTGATAGTTTTTTTTGTAGTGGCAAGCCGAATTCAGAAATCCAAAGCCCTTGCCGAGATGGAACGACGGGAACGTGAATATCATACCGAATTAAATAACTTTAAACTGGAGTTTTTTACCAACGTATCGCACGAACTTCGTACCCCATTAACCTTAATAGTTGGGCCGCTAATGCGAATACTTGACGATGATAAACTTACTCCGGCTTTAAAAAAGAAGATGAAAGGCATAATGAATAATGCCCATCGCTTGCTTATGCTTATTAACCAGCTTCTTGAATTTCGGAAAATTGAAAACGGAAAGGAAAAACTCAGGGTAAGTCACCAGGATATTACCACCATGCTACAGGATGTGGAAGAGGCCTTTATTGAGTCGGCAGAATCGAAATCTATTGCATTCTCCTTTCAAACCATTAATCTTGATTCAAGTATTTGGGTGGATTGCCAGAAACTTGAAAATGTTTTGATTAATTTGGTATCGAATGCGCTGAAATTTACAAAAGAAGGTGGTGAAGTTAATGTGAGGGTAGAGTTAACTGAGGAGGAATCACCTTATAACATACTGAAAATTACGGTAGCTGATAATGGAATTGGAATCGAAGTATCGAAGTTAAGAAAGATTTTTGATCGTTTTTACCATGTAGATGGAACAAACGAAACTCAGGTTGCCGGTTCCGGAATTGGGTTGGCATTGGTTCACAGTTTGGTAAAACTACACAAAGGAACAATCGGCGTGGAGAGCGCTGTTGATAAGGGTGCCGTTTTTACCGTTCAGTTTCCGGTGTCGCGAAAAGCGTATAACGACGATGAAATTTTGATAGGAGCTGATCAGTATATTCCGCATGTAACCCTGGCTGACGATATGAAACCCGTTCCGGTACTGCGTGATGAGGTAGAACGACTTAGTACTAATCCAACTATTTTGGTTATTGATGATAATCGTGAGTTACTCGAATTTATTTCAGAAACGATGACCAATGATTACAAAGTGGTAACCGCCATTGACGGTACCCAGGGAATGGAAAAGGTTGAGGAATCGCTGCCTGATCTTATTATCAGTGATGTGATGATGCCTGGAATTGATGGTTTTGAGCTTACTCGTAAATTAAAAAACGATATCCGCACCTCGCACATTCCAATAATTCTGTTAACCGCAAAAAGTGGTGAAGAGAATGAATATGAGGGCTTGCAGACCGGTGCCGACTACTACATTGAAAAGCCATTTTTGCCGCATATACTTGTGAAGCTGATTGAAAACGTGCTTGCTACACGCAAAAGTTTAATCGAACGGTTTAAATCGGATGTGCAAATGTTGCCTATAGATGTAGCTTTTTCCGAGTCGGATAAAGATCTGATTGAGAAGATCACCAGTCTTATAAAGGAAAACATAGACAGGCCAAATCTCGATGTATCGTTTCTTGTAAACGAAATTGGTATAAGTCGTTCGTTGCTGCATGTAAAGCTGAAGAAATTAACCGATTGTTCGGCAACCGAGTTTATCCGTTCTATACGTTTGCGCGAGGCCGTAAAACTAATTGCTGATGGAAAATGCAACATTTCCGAAGCTGCTTACAAAACCGGCTTCTCAAGCCCTGCCTATTTTAGCAGAAGATTTAAGGAATATTTTGGTGTTACACCAAAAGCTTATTTCAATCAATAATCTCGTGCAATTCACCTTTAACACCACTAAATAACTTTTCAAATTAGTGCTTCCCTTTTGCCGCATTTCTGACGAGTAAGAAATGGGTTTATTTTGACTTATTTTTTAAGATATTGATACCCAGCAAGCACTCCCGTTTTGTGCAATGCATGACCCACTTTTATAACTTCATTTCGAGAAGCAGAGACTGTTCCTTAGTTGGTTGCAAAATCTTGGTTTTAACTTTCCGTGATTGGGGCAAAATGTACTTTAGCTGTCTAATCTCTTTTAT
>NZ_JBFHGM010000180.1:0-10859 GCF_041583095.1 Draconibacterium sp. | reverse complement strand
TTTATGTATGGTTTGTCGTATTTCAGGTGCATAAAATAAGTTAACACCAGAACTGATTTTACAACAGCAAACAACAAGGCTGCGGCAACGGTAAATTCGCCCAGTTCTATCGAGGTAATTCCTATCGATGCAAAAGTAAGTCCCAGCAATGCAACCAGTACAATTACGTATAAACGGTATGGAACGATATAATGATGTTTATCTTCTGACATAGTGTTAGTTTTAATGGATGAGATAAAATAGCGGGAACAGGAAAATCCAGATCAGGTCGACAAGGTGCCAGTACAAGCCGCAGTTATCAAGTAACGACGGGCGTTTGGCATTTACTTTTCCATTGGCAACACCTTTAATGGCAAATCCCATTATTATGAGGCCCACAATAATGTGCAGTGCGTGTAACCCGGTCATTACAAAGTACAAACCAAAGAAAAGGATTTCGCCCTGGCTCATTTCATTCAGCATCTGTTCTGATCCCGGCCATATTCCGTGCGAGAATTTTATGCCCCACTCAAAGTACTTATTCACCAAAAAGCCAATGCCAATAATAAAAGTTATTACTACCAGTGCGATGGCCACTTTTTTGTGTCCTTTCTGCAAAGCGGTGGTCGACATGGCAATGGTCATACTACTTACCAGAAGAATAACGGTATTAAACGCGCCAATAAAAGTGTTTAGTTCTTCAGCTGCCAGGTGAAAGGCGTCGGGGTTCATGTACCGATAAACCGAATAAACGATAAACAGGCCGCCAAACAACAGTAGTTCTGTAAAAATAAACAGCCACATTCCGATTTTCGACGATTCTGGATCGTACATGTCGGGGTGCTCTACATGTGCATGTTGATGTTCAGCCATATTATTCATAATTATAAGGTCCGTCTTTTTCTCCTAATACCGGTTCTTTATCGAAATTCAATACAGGCGGCGGCGATGGAACTGTCCATTCCAGTGTTTTACTATGCCACGGATTCACCTCTGCAGGTGCTCCTTTTCGTGCCGAACGAACCAGGTTTACAACAATGATGATAAAACCGGTTACCAATACCCACGAGCCCAGCGTGCTCAGGATATTTCCTCCATGGAACTCTTCCAGGTAGTCGTAATAACGCCTTGGCATTCCCATCATTCCGAGATAGAACATGGGCGAATACAACGCCAGAAAACCAATAAAGAATACCAGCCAGCCAATATTGGCCCAGGCCTTATCATACATTCTTCCAAATATTTTTGGGAACCAGTAGTGCATTGCCGCAAAAAAGGCAAAGCCGGTACCGCCAAAAACAATGTAATGGAAATGGGCAACAACAAAGGCAGTGTCGTGCACATAAATATCGGTAGCCAGTGCCCCCAAAACCAGGCCGCTTAAACCACCAACCATAAACACAAAAATAAATGACACTGCCCAGTAAAAGGGCGTTTGGATATTGATCGATCCCTTATACATCGTCGATATCCAGTTAAAAACTTTAATTGCACTTGGTATGGCAACTATAAATGTGAGGAGTGAAAAATAATATTGTGCAGTACCGCTCATTCCGGCCGTAAACATGTGGTGCCCCCAAACCAGGTAGCCCACAAATGCAATGGCCATTGTTGACGCGATAATGGCTTTATATCCAAAAATATGTTTTTGCGAGAATGTTGGAATAATCTCTGAAATGGCTCCCATAGCAGGCAGAATCATAATATAAACTGCCGGGTGCGAATAAATCCAGAACAGGTGTTGATACAGAACAGGATCGCCCCCCAAAGCCGGGTCAAAAATGCCTACTCCGAACACTCGTTCGAGGGCTACTAACACCAGGGTAATACCCACAACCGGTGTTGCCAGCAACTGAATCCAGGCCGTTCCGTACAAGGTCCAAACGAATAACGGAAGTTTCGACCATTTCATTCCGGGACAACGCAAACGGTGAATGGTCACCAAAAAGTTCAAACCGGTAAGAATGGATGAAAAACCTAACACAAATGCCCCGAATATGGCAGGCAGCAGGTTGGTTCCGCTTTTAAAACTGTAAGGTGCGTAAAAGGTCCAGCCGGTGTCGGGAGTTCCCGATCCGAACAGCAGTGCACACAGTACCAAAACCACTCCGGTAACGTACAACCACCACGAAAGCAGGTTGAGTTTTGGGAAAGCCACATCTTTTGCCCCAATCATTATGGGCAACATCAGGTTTCCGAAAACCGCGGGTAAACCGGGCACCACCACCATAAAAATCATTATAACACCATGAACAGTAAACGTAGCGTTATAGGTTTGTGCATCCATAATGGTTTTTCCGGGAGCCAGCAATTCAAATTTCATGGCAAGCCCCAACAAAACACCGGTTGCAAACATGGTAGCTATCGAATACAGATAAAGAAGACCAATACGTTTATGGTCAGTGGAAAAAATCCATCCGAGCAAACCTTTGTATTTTCCCTGATAGGTTAAGTAGTTTGCTCCATTAACAGCATTTGTTGTATGCATAAAGTTTAGTTTAATTTACTTTTTTCTTTGGTTTTAATACCAGGTACAGCAGTAAAACCAGCGCGAAAAACATAATTATGGTTCCGCTTACTTTAGTTACATTTAATACATATGTTTGTCCTTGCGGATCGTAGGAATAACAAAAACGCAATACTTTGTTCAGTGTTGGTCCCGACTGGCCTTTCGAGGCTTCTACAATGGCCATTTTCCATTCAAAAGGCAAAAAGTACAGCCCATTTAAATATCGGGTAATTTTTTCATCGGGGCTTACAACAATTAACGATGCGGCATGCAGAAAATCGTTACCGGTTTTTTTGTATTTAAAACCTGTTGCCGAGGTTGCCCTTGTTATACTTGCACTGTCGGAAACAAAAAATAACCAACCGGTTTTGGCTTCTTCCACTTTGTCGGCATTATTCATCAACTGCAGGTAATTTGTTTTTTTCCTGATTCCCAAATCAATTGTTTCACTGGGATCAAAGCTAATGGTTAATACCTGGTAATCCTCTCCGGGAACAAGATCCGATTTGTCCATCACACCGGCAACAGCTTCCATTAGAGGGCTGCAAATTCCGGGACAGCGATAGTAAACAAAATTCAATATTGTTGGCTTATCAATAAGATCGGACAACCACACGTGCTCGCCGGCTTCATTTATCAACGAAATACTGTCGGGCAAATAATCGTCAAGATGTTCCACCACCCCGATTTCAACATCATCGTCGGTAGCTGCAGGATTGATTACGCTTTGAGCATTTGAAACATTAGCAAGTAGCAGAATGATACCTGCAAGAAACGTTGTAATATAATTTACAGTTTTTTTCATAGAAGCCAAACCAATACGGCAAGGTTTATTTTAGTTTTTAAATGAATAGTACGTTATAACAGGTTTTAAGTTTTATCAATTTCACGATTCCGGCGAAATACAATAATACCTTTTTACCTGATTTCATATCTTAAAACCACAAAAGACTGATAATGTTTATGTAAAGAATAAGTTTCTTTTGATTTTTTACAAATTGATTTCTTGCGTGCAATATTTTCGCTGAAAATACAGGATATTTGAGGCCTGAATTTTCAGCGAATCCTGTATCTTTATACCATGCGCAAGGCAATGAAGGTTTATTTAGAATATGTTTTACAGCATATTTTTATGCAACTTTAATCACCCTTGTACATCGTTCAGGTCTTCAAAAAAATCCTTTATAAACAACACGAAAATGCATTTGTTCACCCGAAAAAAATATTTTTTTCAACCCTAAAACCTATCTCATCAGATATCAAGTTATTATACCAAAAATAAAATTTTACAAATATAGAAAAACACTGTAACTTACTCACTTATAACATTTAAAGTTAATTTAGTCTTTTATTATTGAGAGGACCGGATTAGTTTGCCGCTTTGCGCTTATTTTATAAATTCGTAAGGTTGAGAAACTAAATTCAGCTGAAAAAAGTATTGATTTCAGCACTATAGTTCTAAAAAAATGTCTGTTTATGGAAAATAAATCACGCAGAAGTTTCGTGAAAAAGTTGGGTGTATCAGTTGGTGCAGCCGGACTAGTAGGAGGCTCCAGTCTTTTAAGTTCATGTAACCAGGTGGAGACCGCCTCGGGAGATACAATTAAACTGCTTACATCGAGTGGAGAACTTGTTGAAGTAAACAAAGCACAGCTTAAACCCGCTGATATGCCAAGTCTTACCGAAAATCAAAAACGGGGAAGAAAAGGCTTGCCGGGCCGTAAATTTGTGATGGTAATCGATTTATCGAAATGCCGGAATGCACGCGAGTGTATGAAAGGTTGCCAGAAACACCACCAGCTGCGTCCGGAACAACACCATATTAATGTATTGCAAATGCAGGATGCCGAGCACACAGCTCCGTATTACATGCCAAAACCATGTCAGCATTGCGATAACCCGCCATGTACGAAGGTTTGCCCTGTTAATGCAACTTTCAAACGCGAAGACGGCATTGTACTTATTGACAATGAACGCTGTATTGGTTGTCGTTTCTGTATTGCTGCCTGTCCTTATTCAGCAAGGGTTTTCAACTGGTTTGAACCACGCGATGCCGAAAAATACGAAGGCGTTACCTACAATATTGAAGCTAACGTACCGCAGAAAAAAGGTACCATTTCGAAATGTTTGTTTAGCGCCGACCGTTTACGCGATGGGAAGCTACCAACATGTGTTTCGTCGTGCCCCAACGGAGTTTACTGGTTTGGCGACCAAAACGAAGATGCAGTTACCAACGGAACCACGCACGAAACTACCAGTTTCAGCAAATTGATTAAAGATAATGCTGCGTATACTTTAATGGAAGAACTGGGAACCAAACCGCGTGTTTATTACCTGCCGCCAAAAGACAGGGCTTTCCCATTTCAGGGCGAAATTGAAGATCACCACTCATAACAGACTAAACTTTAAACGATGGAAAAAACAAAATCGCCGGAAGAATCCCGGAAATTATTGGATAAGATAACTTTCGACCTCACCCGCTCGATTGTAAAACGCGATGAGCTCACCCGTTTTTGGTATTTCATACTTGTTATGTTTGCCGCGGTTGGTTTGTGGGGTTGGTTTATACAAATTCGCGACGGACTGGGAGTAACCGGAATGCGCGACTACGTATCGTGGGGAATGTACATTGCCAACTTTGTATTTTTTGTGGCTGTTAGTTTGATCGGGTTTCTGATCAGCTCATCGTTGCAGCTGCTAAAAATTAGCTGGTCGAAACCCATTTCCAGGGTAGCCGAACAGATTGCAATTGCCGCAGTGGCACTGGCCGGTATTATTATTGTAATGGACATGGGGCGCCCCGATCGTTTTCTCAACGTATTTTTACACGGACGTTTTGCATCGCCAATTATCTGGGATGTTACTGTTGTAACCACCTATTTAACCATTTCGGTATTGTTATATTATATACCACTCATCCCCGACCTTGCACTGTTGCGCGACCGTGGCGGCGACGATATTCCAAAATGGAAAATGCAGATATATAAAATACTGTCACTCGGATGGAAAGGAAATGACAAACAATACAAGCTCGTGGCACACTCCATGCGCGTGCTTATGATACTTATTCTTCCGGTTGGTTTATCTATCCACACCGTAACATCGTGGTTATTTGCCGCCACTCTTCGTTCGGGCTGGGATACCACCATTTTTGGGCCCTACTTTGTGGCCGGTGCGTTTGTGGCCGGTGCTGCAGCTGTGGTAATATTAATGTTTGCCTACAGGGTTCGTTACCGTTTAGGCGAATATTTTGAAGATCTGCACTTCGATTATATGGGAAAATTACTGGTTTTTGTCTGCCTGGTATACCTCTACTTCAACATCAACGAATTTTGGGTTCCGGCCTACAAAATGAAAACCGCAGAAGGTATTCACCTGCGCACCCTGTTTACCGGAAGCTACGCACCGATGTTCTGGTCGGCACAAATGCTGGGATTAATTCTTCCCATACTTTTGATGCTTTTCCGGTTTTTCAGAAAACCTTTGCCGCTAACAATTATTTCGGTTTTTGTGCTTATAGCCTCGTGGTTAAAACGATATATTATTGTTGTACCAACGCTTGAGCACCCGTTTTTGCCTGTGCAGAATGTGCCCGACTATTTCAAACATTATTCGCCAACCAGTATCGAGATCATGATCACCATTTTTTCTTTCATGGCCGCGCTGCTTATTATTACTGTGCTGGCCAAAATGTTCCCGGTTATTACCATTTGGGAGTACGCCGAGGAAAAAGGTATTGACAAAGAAATTCTTGCTGAACCGAAAAAATAAAAAACATGAAGATCAAACTATTATTTGTAGCGTTAGTTTTTCTTGCCCAGCAGGGAATGGCACAGGAATGGTTGGTTCCTGAAGATCAGAAAAATATTGAAAACCCGTCAGAATATAATCTTGCGAATGTAAAAAAGGGTAAAGACCTTTACCTGCTAAATTGTAAATCGTGCCACGGCGATCCGGGGAAAAACAACGGTTTACCATTGATTCCTCCACCACCCGATGTAAGCAGCGACATTATGCAGGCCAACAGCGAGGGCGAGTTGTTTTATAAAATTACACACGGGCGCGGCGGTATGCCACAATTCGAAACCACCATTTCGGAAGACGACCGCTGGCGTTTGGTAAATTACATTCGTAATTACAGCCCCGATACCGAACCATTATTGGTGGAAGAACCGCCCAAAAAAGCAAAAGTACTGGCATCGGTAAACGAGGCCGAGCGTATTGTTGAAGTTTTTGCCGAGTATCAGAACAAGGATAGTGTTTATGTTGCTCTTGCTGAAACCCCAATTTCAATTGGTGCACAAAAAGCCTTTGGAACACTTCCAATCGGAGAGGTTCTTACCAACAAAGAAGGCCGTGCGGAATATGCCATTCCGGAAAGCCTGATTGGTGACGAACAGGGAATGGTAACACTGGTTGTTGACTTAGGCGAGGGATTCATTACCGAAGATGTGGTGCTTGACGCATCAAAAGTAGGACAGCCAAAACCAACACCCGTACTTATTAAAGAAGAGATACTTTGGTCGACCAACGACAATATACAAACCTGGCTATTGTTGTCGTACCTGGCAGCGGTTTTAGGAGCCTGGGGAACCATTGGCTATGTTGTATTTCAGATTTTTAAAATTAGCCGGGCCGGCAAAGAGGAATAAATGAAACGACCATGATAAAACTTTTATCATTTATGCATAGAATTGAAATCATGGTAGTTCCATCTTATACGTTTGAAAAAGAACAGTTTTAATAAGATGAACATTTTTTATCTGCTTATAGGAGTAAGTTTACTGGTGGCACTCATTTTTTTGGGCGCTTTTATCTGGTCGGTCCGATCGGGGCAGTATGATGATAACGAAACTCCATCGATGCGGATGCTTTTTGACGACGACGATGTGGAATCGGAATCTGAAATCAATGAAGAAAAAAAGAATAATAAAAAATAATTATCCAACTCATGGAAAATCAAAAATTTAATTACGACAACAAAATAGTTAAGTTGTTTATACTGGCTACACTGCTTTGGGGTGTTGTTGGCGTACTGGTGGGCATCCTTGCTGCAGCACAGCTGGCCTTTCCTGTATTCAACTTTGGTCTGGAATATACCACTTTCGGAAGGGTAAGGCCACTGCATACCAATGCAATTATTTTTGCATTTGTAGGAAACGCCATTTTTGCCGGAGTGTACTACTCGATGCAAAAATTGCTGAAAACCCGAATGTTTAGCGATACCTTAAGCAAAATCCACTTTTGGGGCTGGCAACTCATTATTGTACTGGCAGCCGTTACGCTGCTGGCCGGATTTACCACCTCGAAAGAATATGCCGAACTGGAATGGCCAATTGATATTTTGATTACCCTAATTTGGGTGGTTTTTGGTTGGAACATGATCGGGACAATTGTTGTTCGCCGTGTTCAGCACATTTATGCAGCTATTTGGTGGTACCTGGCAACTTTTCTTGGCGTGGCCATGTTGCACGTGGTAAACTCGTTCGAGCTACCGGTTTCGTTGTTTAAGAGTTACTCCATTTATGCCGGTGCGCAAGATGCGGTGGTACAATGGTGGTACGGCCACAACGCTGTGGCGTTTTTCCTTACAACACCGTTTTTGGGCTTAATGTACTATTACCTGCCTAAGGCTGCTAACCGCCCGATTTATTCGTACAAACTGTCGATCATTCACTTTTGGTCGCTTATATTTTTGTACATGTGGGCAGGGCCACACCACTTGTTATACCAGGCTTTGCCAAACTGGGCACAAGCTTTGGGAACAACGTTCTCGATAATGTTGATCGCCCCCAGCTGGGGTGGTATGATAAACGGTTTGCTCACCCTGCGTGGCGCCTGGGATCGTGTTCGCGACAGTGCCGCTCTCAAGTTCATGGTAGTTGCTGTAACGGCTTACGGTATGTCAACTTTCGAAGGCCCGATGATGTCGCTGAAATCAGTAAACCAAATTACCCACTTTACCGACTGGACCATCGCTCACGTACACATTGGCGGTATGGGCTGGAACGGCGGACTTGTATTTGGTATGCTATACTGGCTGGTACCAAAACTGTTTAAAACAAAACTATTCTCCGAGAAATTAGCCAATACGCACTTTTGGTTGTCAACACTGGCCATTTTGGTTTATGCCATCCCGCTTTATTGGGCAGCCGTAACACAATGGTTAATGTGGAGAAACTTCACCGAGGAAGGTTTCCTTCAGTACCCGAACTTCCTGGAAACAGTAACCCAGCTAATTCCGATGTACGTAGCTCGTATTTTTGCCGGAATTCTATTCCTGGTTGGATTCCTTATTATGGTTTACAACCTGGCAAAAACAATGGCTGCCGGAAGTTTTGTTAACGACGAAGCTGCCGAAGCACCTGCCCTTGTATTGGCCGGAGCCCGCAATCCGATGAAAGAAACCGTACACCGTTGGATGGAAAGAAAAGGTGTTCGTTTCTCTATCCTTGTATTTATTGCGCTGGCTATTGGTGGAGCTGTTGAGATCATCCCGATGATATTTATAAAATCGAACGTACCAACCATCGACTCGGTGAAACCATACACGCCACTTGAGCTCGAAGGCCGCGACCTTTATGTAAAAGAAGGTTGTTATGTGTGTCACTCGCAAATGGTTCGCCCGTTCCGCTGGGAAACCGATCGTTACGGCGAATACTCAAAAATCGGAGAATTCGTTTACGACTATCCGTTCCAGTGGGGATCGAAACGTACCGGCCCCGATTTGGCGCGCGCCGGAGTGGTTGGCGGCCCGATGTACAAAAATGCGGCATGGCACTACAACCATTTTATGGATCCGCAAAAGATGAACGAACAGTCGATAATGCCGAATTATGCGTGGCTGGCGGTTAAAAATACCGATCTTTCGCAAACACCGAAAAAAATCAGGGCCATGCAAACACTTGGCGTTCCTTACCCCGAAGGATACGACGAAAAAGCCGTTGACGATTACCTGGCACAAGCCGAAGGTATTGTTGCCGACCTAAAAGCTTCGGGTATTGAAACGGATGCGAAAAAACAAATCGTGGCAATGATCGCCTACATGCACAAACTGGGAAAAGACATTTCGGAGCAACCGGAAGTGGCCCAGGTAGAATTACATTCTGAATCATTCACTGAGGCTACCGATCAAAAAGAAGTTAAACTTTTAACAAGTGCTGAGGATCTGGCTGCCGGCAAGAAAATGTTCCAGACAACCTGCGTAGTTTGTCACGGCCCGGAAGGCAAGGGAGTTGCAACATTCCCAAGCCTTGTTGATGATGAGTGGCTGCACGGAAACTCTCCGGAGGAAGTGTTCCATTCAATTTCAGAAGGAAATGTAGCTAAGGGAATGGTGCCTTATAAAACGCAATTTTCCGAAAAACAGATTACACAGCTTACAAGTTACGTATTAACAACTCTGCAAAATAAGTAAAATGAAGATCGTAAGTAATCTATTAACAAGTATCGAAGGAATCCAGATTTTTTACATCGTCGGATTACTCATCTTTGTATTGCTCTTTATCGTAATCTTTATTCGCACCATGCGCATTCCAAATCAGGAAATGGAAGATATAAAGAACTCTATTCTAACAGATGGCGATTCTCGCGATATCAATTCTTAAAAAATACAGCTATGTCAGATAAAAATAAACAAATATTGGAGCAGGATGAGCACCTGATGGACCACGATTACGACGGGATTAAAGAGTTGGATAATCCGCCGCCACGATGGATAATGATGTTATTTTACATTACCATCGGCTGGTCGATTATTTACGGAGCTTACTATTTCTGGTTAAAAGAAGGCAACCTGCAGGATGAAGAATATGCGCACAAATCAATGAAGCACGACGCAAAATACCAAATTGCGTCAATCTCTGCTGAAGATCTTGTGGCGTTTACTGATGAAGAATCGATTGCTGAAGGAAAGCAAATTTACACCGATTTGGCATGTATGGCCTGCCACGGTATGAACGGTGAGGGAAATGCGATTGGCCCCAACCTAACGGATGATTACACGCTGCACGGATGCGATTTCGAAAGCGCGTTTCATACCATAAAAGAAGGTGTGCCGGCAAAAGGAATGACCGCTTATAAAACGCAAATGAGCGACGAGAAAATCCAAAAAGTGGCCAGTTATATAATGACTCTTAGAGGAACAAATCCGGCCAATGCCAAGGAGCCGCAAGGAGAAAAATGTGAATAGAAAATAAATACCTCGAAAAATGGTGGGGAACAGTGTTTCCCATCTTTTTTATCTGCAAATTGAACATATGGTAAATCAAAAACTCGACTTCAGAGACTACCCCATAAACTGGAACGAGCGGGGAGGACGAAAATGGATATATGCCAAAAAGCCTTCGGGGAAATGGTTTACCCGGCGTAC
>NZ_JBFHGM010000179.1:0-10877 GCF_041583095.1 Draconibacterium sp. | reverse complement strand
ATGGATCGAATGTTCAGCTGTATAACCTTGAAAAGGACATGGGCGAAACACAGAACTTAAAAGATAAAGAACCCGGCAAAGCTGCCGAGTTAAAAAAAGAGCTGGAAGAATGGTTTAACACCTATCCGTTAGACATTGATTTAACAAAGTTCTCCTTTAAAAAATGATGAATAATACCCTTAAATTTCTGGTATTTCTGTTAGCTTCATTATGTTTTGTTGCTTGTGCACACAACAATAGTAAGAAGCAAAATGAAGCTCCTGCACCTCTTTTTGTCGATCCGAACTATCAGGGATCCTGCGATCCGGAGATTGTTTGGAACGAACACGAACAACAGTGGTACATTTATTATACAGCCCGTCGTCCGATGCTGGAAAATACCTGGCTGCAAACACCAATTGGGGTGGCTGTTTCAAAAGACATGATAAACTGGGAATTTAAGGGTTATTGCAAATTTGATGGTGTAGGCGGTGAAAAAGATGCAACATCAACATTTTGGGCACCTGCAATTATTTCGGCCAACGATACTTTGCACATGTTTGTTACCTGGAAACCCGACACCATCCCAACTCAGGGAGCCTGGGGCGGGCAGGGGTGGATTGTGCATTATAAAACACCTCTTACGAACCCTGTTGATGGCTGGCAAAAGGTAAGTGCCTTGCATGGCGATAACCTGAATACTATCGATGCTACCGTTTACCAAAGTAAAAATCAGTATCACGTTTGGTTTAAAGGAAAGGAAAAGGGAGCAATGAAAAATGAGCTCTACCATTTAACCACTTCCGATTTTACCAACTGGCAAGAAGCCGGTTTCTCAAAAAGCGATGTATTTAATTCCGAAGCAACCGGATCCAAATTCGAGGAGGCGCCTTATATTTTTCACTGGAAAGGGAAGTATTGGTTTATTACCGATCCGCACAACGGATTTTTTGTATACAGTTCTGCCGATGCCGAAAACTGGAAATTTCAGGGAACAATACTTAAAGATGGAGGTACGCGAAATCTGGATAATTCGATGGCCCGGCATTGCAGCGTTGCGGTAAAAGACGACCGCGCATTTATTTTTTATCATGTGGAGCCCTGGCGCCGTTACGATCTGGAAAAACTAAAAGGAGAGGGAAGAATACGAATTTTCGATCAGCCATTAAAAAACAGGGAGAGTGTGTTACAAATGGCAGAGCTGGAAATTCGAAACAATAAACTATATTGCGATAGAAATTACGATTTCGAACTTAACTAAAAGAAACCTATAACTAATGAGCAAATTAAACCTTTACCTTTTTCTAATGGTTCTACTGGGTGTTTTCAGTTCCTGTTCAACAGGTAAATCTAAGCGGGAGACAATCTCCGATATGCCAAACATTGTTATCATTTATCTTGATGATTTGGGGTATGGCGATGTAGGAGCCTACGGAGCTACTGAAATTCAAACACCAAATATTGATCGTTTGGCAAACAACGGAGTAATGTTTACCGATGGACACGCGTCTTCGGCAACCTGCACTCCAAGCCGTTATGCCTTGCTTACCGGCGTTTGTCCGTGGCGAAATAAGGATGCCAAAATTTTGCCGGGCACCGCACCGCTGATTATTGATACCGCACAGGTAACCATTCCTAAAATGTTAAAAGAACAGGGGTATTATACAGGGGTTGTTGGCAAATGGCACCTCGGTTTAGGTAGTGGTCATGTGAATTGGAACGAACACGTTTCACCGGGCCCAAACGAAGTGGGGTTCGACTATTCGTACATTATGGCTGCCACGCAAGACCGTGTACCAACAGTTTATCTTAAAAATGGCTTGGTGGAAGGCCTCGATACGAACGATCCGATAGAAGTGGACTACAGTAAGAATTTTGAAGGCGAGCCAACCGGCAAGGACAATCCTGAAATGCTGACGATGAAATGGCATCACGGGCATAACAATTCAATCGTTAACGGTATTCCGCGAATTGGCTTTATGAAAGGTGGCGAAAAGGCTAAATGGAGCGATGTGGATATGGCCGATCATTTTCTTGCGAAAGCACAGAACTACGTTAAGCAGCATAAAAATCAGCCTTTCTTTTTGTATTATGCCTTGCAGCAACCTCATGTTCCGCGTACTCCACATCCGCGATTTGTAGGCAGTACCGACCTTGGACCGCGTGGCGATGTAATTGTTGAAGCCGACTGGTGTATTGGTGAATTTTTAAAGATACTGGAAGAAGAGGGAATTCTTGAAAATACACTGATCATTTTATCAAGCGATAATGGCCCGGTACTTAACGACGGTTATTACGATGATGCCGTTGAGCGAATTGGCAATCACGATCAGAATGGTGGTCTGCGAGGTGGAAAATACAGTTTGTTTGAAGCAGGTACACGTGTTCCATTTATTACCTACTGGAAAGGACAGATTGAACCTAAAAAATCGGACGCGCTAATCAGCCAGATTGATATTCTTGCATCAGTTGCGAAATTAACCGGCGCAGAGGTAAACTCTTCTGATAGTGAGGAGTTGTTAGATATTTTACTTGGGAAATCGGATGAAGGTAGAGAAGAACTTGTATTAGAGGCATCATCGCGCACAGCATTTCGAAAAGGGAACTGGTTAATGATTCCTCCATACAAAGGGCCGGCGGTTGCAGCGCAGGTTAATATCGAATTGGGAAATTCTTCAGAATTCCAACTATACAATTTGAATGATGACATCGGTCAGCAGACGAATCTGGCCAAAACAAATCCCGATAAGCTGAATGAAATGGTAAGTGATTTCGAGAAAGTTGTTGGAACACTGAATTCAGAGGTGGAGGCATTGGAATTGAAATAATAGCTCTTTATTTATTACTGTTTCTTCGTTGAAAGCTTTTTCTTAACTTGCTGACTGGGGCTTTGCAGTTGAAATATCAAAGTAATATTCTGATGAATATTGTTCTGCCAGACCTTGCTTGACAAGCCGTAGTGTAGCAGATAGATATTGCCTGGTAAAGCATTTGGCAGAAATTAATTAAACTTATTAAACCGGATGAAACGAATGCAAAATATTGGACGGGTACTTATTGGACTTTTGTTGCTGAATGTTACAACAACATGTTTCGCATTTCATGAAAGTGAAAAGACGAAAACTAAACCGAATATCATTATTATCCTTGCTGATGATATGGGGTATTCAGATATTGGCTGTTACGGTGGTGAAATGCGAACGCCAAATATCGATAAGCTGGCCGCTGAAGGAATTCGGTTTACTAACTTTTACAATGCAGCGCGCTGTTGCCCAACCCGTGCATCCTTACTCACCGGTCTTTATCCGCATGAAGCAGGTATGGGAGGAATGGTACAAACCGGAGATACAGAACCGGGGCCGTATCAGGGGTACCTGAATAACGAATGTGTTACCATTGCAGAAGTTTTAAAACAAGCCGGTTATTATACGGCAGCATCCGGGAAATGGCATGTTGGAGAGGAACGCCCCAATTGGCCGGTCGACAGGGGATTCGATAATTATCATGGGCTAATCAGCGGAGCAGCTAACTACTTCGACATAACAAAAGCAAAAAACGATCGTGTAAAACGGGTTTTTGCCAAAGACAGTAAGGCTTATGTTCCCGATCCGAATGGATTTTACATGACCGATTTTATTACCGAAAATGCATTGGAATATCTGCAAACGGCTAAGCAAAAAGAACAACCTTTTTTCTTGTATCTGGCCTACACAGCACCCCACTGGCCATTACATGCTTTACAGGAAGATATTCAGAAATTCCGGGGAAAATTCAGAAAAGGCTGGGACGTATTGCGGCAAGAACGGATTGTCCGTATGAAGGAAATGGGGATTGTTGATGATGATATACAATTGAGCGAACGGGATGAAATGGTAGATGCCTGGGAAGATTTGAGTGACGAGGAAAGGGATAAAATGGATTTGTTAATGTCGATTTATGCCGCGCAGATTTATCGGATGGATATTGGCATTGGCCGTGTAATGGATAAGTTGGAAAAAATGGGAGAAAGCGAAAATACACTGGTGCTTTTTCTTTCAGATAACGGCGGATGTGCCGAAGGAGGTAAAAATGGGCAGGACTTCTGGGGAAATTTCTGGGACAGTGATGCGGTGCCCGGAACAGGTGACTCCTACCACAACTATGGCCGTTCGTGGGCCAACCTTAGCAATACGCCTTACCGGATGTTTAAACATTGGGTGCACGAAGGTGGAATTATTACCCCTCTGATTGCAAGGTGGCCAAAAGGAATTGAAAATGAAGGAACAATAACACGGCAGCTCGGTACTATCCGCGATATTATGGCAACATGCTGCGATATGGCAGATGTAAACTATCCTGAAGAATATAATGGCGCAACAATAAAACCATCAACAGGGCAAAGTTTGGTGCCTGTTTTTCGTGGCGAAACTTCAGAGAAAAGCACTCCGCTGTTCTGGGAACACGAAGGAAATGCGGCAGTTCGAATGGGCGATTGGAAATTGGTATCAAAAGACGGAGAGGACTGGGAACTGTATAATTTAAATACTGACCCAACAGAATTAGAAAATGTTATCGATGAAAATTCCGACAGACAAAAACTGATGATTAAAGCCTATAGTGACTGGGCGACCTCGATTGGCGTAAAATGAAAATATAACTTATTCATACCCTGCAGGCACGGAAGCATTCTGGCAAAAAATTACTTAACTTTTTTGTGTGAAGTAAACTCTCACTTTGTTTCATTTGTATTCTTATCTAAATCGAATACACAAAAATGGATTTACTGGATGAAAAGGGTGTTCTGGAGAATACATTGGTGATATTTACATCCGATAACGGTAACCACAAAGAAGGCGGACATTTGCCCAACCATTTCGACAGCAATGGACCGTTCCGTGGGTGGAAACGTGATCTGTACGACGGAGGAATCCGTGCTCCGTTTATTGTACACTGGCCGGCTAAAGTAAAAGCGGGCTCTGTTTTGTATCATGTCTTTGCTTTCTGGGATTTTCTGCCGACCATGTGCGATTTAATCGATGTTAAGGTGCCGCAGGCAGTTGATGGTATTTCATTTCTTCCTGCTATTACAGGCGAAACAAAACAAAAAAAGCATGATTATCTGTACTGGGAATTTCATGAGCAGGGCGCCAAACAGGCGGTACTAAAGAACAACTGGAAATTAATCCGCTTAAACGTAAACAAACCTGAACAGGAATCCTGTGAATTGTACAACTTAACACACGATCCGGGAGAGTGTTTTAATGTATTGGATCAGTATCCCGAAAAGGTTTCTGATTTAAAAGAAATTCTTTTTAATAGTCACGAAACCAGTGAAATATATAAATTTAAGACCGAAAAATAAATTTAATCTGTTCAATTAAACCTAAACTTATGAAATATGCTGTTTTAACCCTGCTGCTTTTGTGTTTTTTATTTGAACTTAATGCCGTCCCTGCACAGATAAATAAAGACAAGGATGAAATGCAGGAGGTGGAGATTTCTACTGAAAAAACCAAACAAACTATTGAAGGCTGGGGGAGTTCATTGTGCTGGTGGGCAGGCCAGGTTGGAAACTGGAACGAACCCCTGGTGGATAGCCTGATTGACTTGTTTACCTCCCCCGAAGGTTTGAATATGAACATTTTCAGGTACAACATAGGAGGAGGAGACGATCCGTCGCATGCAGGCGGGCACATGGTAAAAGGAAAAGGGAAACGGGCCGAAATGGAAGGTTTTAAAGCTTCGGCCCAATCGCCTTACAATTGGGAGGCGGATGAAGCTCAACGAAATATCATGTTAAAGATTAAGGCTAAACGTCCTGATGCAGTTTTTGAGGCTTTTTCAAATTCACCACCATATTGGATGACCTACAGCGGTTGTTCGGCAGGAAATGTAAACGCTTCCGATGATAACCTTCGTCCCGAGTTTTATGAAATGTTTTGCGATTACCTGCTTGATGTGTGCATACATTACAAAGAAAAATACGGTATTGAGTTTAAAACACTGGAGCCTTTTAACGAATCAACATCAGCGTACTGGAACTACCTGGGAAGCCAGGAAGGCTGCCATTTTGAACCTGAAACACAGATGGAGATCATCAGAATATTGTATCTGAAATTGCAAAAGTCGGGTTTGGAAACTGCCATTTCAGCTTCGGATGAAACCAATGTGAAATCGTTTAACAGGGTAGTTAAAAGCTATATGGAAGCCGGTGATATTCTGGATAAAATAAAGCAGCTAAACACGCACACTTATGGCGGAACAAACAAGGAAAGGGAAATAGCGAGAGAACTGGTTAAAGCTTCGGGAAAAGAATTTTGGCAATCGGAAACCGGGCCAATGGGGTTACCCCGACCGGCAAGGGGGCTTGAAAATAATCTGCTGCTTGCCCAAAAAATGTTTGACGATTTGCGCATTATGGAGCCTCAGGCCTGGCTTGACTGGCAGTTGATGGAGGAGAATAACGATGTGTGGGGATTGGTAAAATGCAACTTTGAAACAGAAGAATACGAGCTTCTGAAAAATTTATATGTACGTATGCAAATTACCCGGTTTTTCAAACAGGGATACCAACTTTTGGATACCAACAACAATGCGGTATTGGCAGCACAAAGTCCGGATAAAAAGGAAATTGTAGTGGCCATTTTAAATACAACGGATAGCCTGAAACCTATGAACCTGAAATTTACAGGGAGTCAGAAAATAAAACGAATTTCAGAAGTATTCAGAACAAGCGAAACCGAGAACTGCCAAAAGGTTGCAGTTGTAAAAGTAAAAGACGTACTAAGCTATTCTGCTCCAAAATTCTCATTAACTACTTTTCTAATTCAAGCAGATATTTAGATCTTATGAAATACCATAATCTGATAATTTTACTGGTTCTGCTGCTGAATATTAATTGTGTTCCGGTAAAAAATGATACAGCAAAACCGAATATCCTTTTGATTAATATCGACGACATGGGATGGCGTGATGTTGGTTTTATGGGATCGGAATACTACGAAACGCCCAACATTGATGTACTTGCAGCAAACGGAATGATTTTTACCCAGGCCTACGCCGGTGCGGCTAATTGCGCACCAAGCAGGGCTTGTTTAATGAGCGGGCAGTGGACTCCACGTCATGAAATTTATACGGTAAGCAATTCAGACCGCGGAAAAAGTAAAGACCGCAAACTTATTCCTGTAACTAATAACGAGTACATGCCCGATGATAACTTGCTTATTCCGGAAATTCTGAAACAACATGGATACACCACTTGCCATGCCGGGAAATGGCACCTTACAGATGATCCTTTATTACGTGGTTTTGATGTAAATATAGGCGGAAGCCATGCAGGGAATCCGGGAAGCTATTATCCTCCTTACAAAAGTGTTCCATCGCTTACACCTCCGTCTGATGATTATTATTTAACCAACCTGGTAGTCGACAAAACTCTTGATTTTCTATCATCGGTGCGGGAAGAACCATTCTTTTTGTATTACTCTCCGTATGCTGTTCATACGCCAATTCAGCCAGTGAAAGAATTGATGGAAAAGTACCAAAACAAAAAAGAATGGAACGGCCAGAATAATGCTAAATATGCTACAATGGTGGAGAATGTTGATGCACAAATCGGCAGGATAATTTCACTATTGAAAGAGCAGGGGAAGTTAGAAAATACCTTTGTTTTATTTACATCCGACAATGGCGGGCATTACGGAATTACCAAACAATGGCCCTTACGTTCGGGTAAAGGAGCATATTACGAAGGTGGAATTCGCGAACCGATGTTTGCTTTTTGGGAAGGAAAAATTCCAAAAGGAGAAAAATCCGGTATTCCGGTTACCAATCTCGATTTTTATCCAACAATACTTGAAGTGGCGGGAATTCAGAAACCAAAAGATAAAGTGCTCGATGGAAAATCACTTGTGCCGGTACTAACAGAAAATCAAGCGCTTGAAGAACGTCCGTTATACTGGCATTTCCCCATTTATTTACAAGCTTATATCAAGAACGATACTACCACCCAGGATCCGCTATTCCGGACACGCCCAGGATCGGCTGTGAGGCTTGGCGACTGGAAGCTGATCCAATATTTCGAAAATAACGATATTGAATTATATAACCTTAAGGATGATATTAGTGAAGAAAATAACATGGCTGAATTGAAACCCGATAAGGCTAAGGAGTTGCTGGAAATGCTCGAAAACTGGAGAATTGAAACCAATGCTCCTGTTCCTAAAACACTAAATCCTGAATATCAAAACAGACCATGAACTATGAAACGAACATGAACTTATTTAATCATAACGACACAAACAAGAATGATTAAAAAAGTTTATGTGAGAGCGGAGCGGTTCCATCCGTTCTCAAATTTTAAAGTAGATTTTGAAAAACTTGAAAATTTAAACGGATGAAACAAACTATTCTTGTGTTGGTGATTTCGCTTATTACAATCCTGAGTGGATGTCAGGAAAATCCCAAAAAAGCGAAGAAACGAGCTCCCAACATTCTTTTCGCTATTGCTGATGATGCCTCGTGGAAACATTTTGGAGCTTATGGTTGCGATTGGGTAAACACTCCTGCCTTCGACCGTGTGGCCAGTAACGGAATTTTATTTACCCGTGCCTATACACCAAATGCCAAATGTGCGCCCTCTAGGTCGTGCATTTTAACCGGGCGTAACAGCTGGCAACTCGAGGAAGCTTGTAATCATTCACCAAATTTTCCGGCAAAATTTAAAACATATGCAGAAGTGCTTGGAGAGAACGGGTACTTTGTTGGGAGTGTAGGAAAAGGCTGGGCTCCCGGTAATCCGGGCGAAATTGATGGAAAAAAACGAACACTCACCGGACCCAAATTCGATGAATTTAAAACGGAGCCTCCCACCACCGGAATTTCAACGAACGACTATGCTGCAAATTTTGCAGCGTTTTTGGATTCACGGCCGGCAAACAAACCTTTCTGTTTTTGGTACGGAAGTACTGAGCCACATCGGGAATACGAGTTCCAATCAGGCATAAAAAAGGGAAACAAGAATATGGCAGAAATTGACGAAGTGCCGTCATTTTGGCCCGATGTGGATACTGTACGCACAGATTTGCTTGATTATGCTTTTGAGATCGAGTATTTTGACAGCCACTTGCAAAAGATGTTACAAAAGCTGGAGGACATTGGAGAGTTAAATAATACCATAGTTATTGTTACGGCTGACAACGGAATGCCATTCCCCCGGATTAAGGGACAGGAATACGAGTACTCCAATCATTTGCCACTGGCGATAAGCTGGCCCAACGGGATTAAAAACCCGGGGCGTGTTGTCGATGATTTTGTGAATTTTATTGATTTTGTGCCTACCTATCTTGAATTAACAGGTTTGTCGGCCGAAGCAGTTGGAATGCAGCCAACTACAGGGACCAGCCTTACCGATATTTTTTATTCTGAAAAAGAGGGAATCATTAATCCTGATCGTGATTTTGTGCTGATCGGGAAGGAACGCCATGATGTTGGCCGCCCGAATGATGAAGGTTATCCTATTCGCGGAATAATCCGTGATAATTATTTGTATCTCCGGAATTTTAAACCACAGCGGTGGCCTGCAGGCAATCCTGAAACCGGATACCTGAATTGCGATGGTAGCCCTACAAAAACATACATTCTTGATACGAGAAGAAAGAAAGGAGAAGCGGAGTATTGGCAACTTAACTTTGGTAAACGCGTGTCAGAAGAGTTATATAATATTAAAGAGGATCCGTTCTGTATGAACAACCTTGCAGCCATTGAAGACTATACCGAACTCAGAAATACGATGAGTAAGGAAATGACAGCGAAATTGCAAAAACAGGGTGATCCACGGATTTTCGGAAATGGCGATGTGTTTGATAATTACGAATATTCAGGTGTGGTAAAAGATTATTACAACCGCTATATGCAGGGAGAAGAAGTTCCTGCCAATTGGGTGAATAAGAGTGATTACGATGCTGATCTTACCATTCGTAAATAGTTATATACGCCAGATATAAAAAAAAGCGCAAGCAATGGATTTGATGCCATTACTTGCGCTTTTTTATTTTGAATGGAGCCTGATCTCTAGAAATATTTATCCCCGATTAATCGTTGTTTTGTTTGTTCTTTGCGCTGATTGAAGGTAAATGAGGCACCAATTTCTACAATCTGTCCCTCGTAATCGTACACCCAGTCGCGCTGAAATACGGCCATGCCATTCGCTGTTGCTCCGGTAAATCCGCCGGCCTGGTTGGTCCCAATTACATCCAATATTTTGGCATAAAAATTCCAGCCCTGCAGTTTCTGGGGAGTAAAATTCAACGCCGCGTTCATCATCTGAAATTTCAGATCCTCGCCCTGAGGAGTAACACTTCCCGATTTGTAGGAATAATCAAGTGTAAACTTCAGTGGTTTTATGATTGTCCAGTTGAGGTTCGTTTTTGCATCCCAGTTTACGCTGTTACTGCTGCTCTGATCGCCAAAAAGTGATTCATTCGATTCTACCGAAAACTGGTAAACTGAACCTTGGAAGTGCTACATTTGACTGTACGGTAAGTTAAGTACTATTTTTACTTACTTACAATCATTAGTGGGCGATTAAAACCCACTGATTATTAATTGTTTATTATTTAGTTCTTAGCCATTTTTGTAATCATATTTCGTAAGCACTTCTCTTACAGGAGTTTTGTCGAGTAGAGATATGCTAAGGATTTGTAGTATTTCGTAGATTGAGCGGTCAACTTACAATCTGTTACCAATTATGGCAACCAGACAGTATGCAATGATCGCGCAGTACATTTGGATTTTTACAGCATTTAGAGTTGTTTTTTCCAGCCATAGTACCTAACAGTAACGAGCTGTACTAAATACAGAGGTCTCACAAGTTAGGGAAGGGCTGAACGTTAAGTTGTCCTAAATTCGATATGGAAGCT
>NZ_JBFHGM010000178.1:0-10900 GCF_041583095.1 Draconibacterium sp. | reverse complement strand
TGAGTATATCATTGACCGATAAAACTCATCTTCGAGACCTCTTTGAGAGAACTAAATTTCAAAATGACAAAGAACGTTTTAGGCTTAATGAGCCAAATTTGTTTAATTATTAACGTCCCAATTTTAATGGGACACTAGTGATAAACAGTATAAAATTAACGGAAATAGTAACAATAACAATCCAGACGCAAATTATAAATCGTTGCTATTGAAGGGGGCACTATTTCATCATGTCTGGTAATCGGTTTTATCGCGATCTTCCTCCCAATTTTCAGGATTTGAAATGATATAATTGCAAATGCGTTCAAACGATTCGTTGTTTCAGATAATCTGATCGTGATACCGTGATTGCCAGGCAAATTCAGGATTTGTTTTTCGGGCACGTGTTGTTACCCCAATTTTAAAACCACGTATTATTGATGCCAAATTTTTACGTTGCGGGCCAAATTGGTTGGCCGGCGGTGGCGTTGTTGGTAGAGACGCAATGCATTGCATCTCTACGGTGCCATCCGCGCCGTTTCCATTGCCGCCGTCATCGTCATCGGTATTATATTGATTTTTACCAATTATAATAATGGCATGAAAATGATTCGGCATAATAATGTATTCCCCCATGGTTAAATTCATATCGCGGCGCAAATCAAATGTTTTTAACCATTCGGTTTCAGCAATTTCCCCAATTGCCGATAATTGCATTTCCCCATCCATAATATCACCAAAATAATGTTCCCGGTTTTTGGTGCAAATGGTAACAAAATAGGCCGCATTACGACCATAATCCCAATTTTGCAAACGGGCAGACGAAATGCGATATTTATTTCTGAATTTGTCGGGCATAATTTATCAATATTGGAAAGGAACGCGATGGAATCGTGCACCCTCCGCTGGTGCGAATCGAAAATCAGCCTCAGCTAATTTGTAATCCTTGCCATTGCTAAAATCAATACTATTTCAATGCCGACTGGACATTAAATTCCTTTACCCAGGTCATTCCTTCACCACTCATAACTTCATTTCCAAGTTCAATGTCTGCAATCAACAAACTATCAGAAATGAGTTTCTCATGAATAGCATAACGAAGAAGTTCAAGCGCATTAATCGTTGTTTTAAAACCGAAATTCTTTGCTTTAAATGAAATATACACCCATCGATTCCTGTTAGCTCCGGATGTATCATACCAGTTCTTTTCATACCATACTTCCCAGGTTTCGCCTGCTACCGTTACCTCACCATATTTGCGCCCTGCCGGATTAAACAGGCCCGCTGTTGCATAGGTCCAAAACATTATTTCAGCTGCAATAATTGATTGGTTGGGTTGTGAACCTGGATTTGGTTCTCTTATTAACCACATACTGGTAGCCAGATTGTAATTTCCGTTGGAGCTTGTTTCTACATCAATGGAAACATTTAATTTCTTTAATTGCGATATTGTCATAGGAAACCTGTCGTCGAACTTTGGCTCAGGAGCCCAGGGCGAGGCCCCCACCTTAATCTGAGGATAACCATAGATTGCTCTCCTTCCTTTAGGCCACGACCATGACCAGCCATAAATCGTTGAATCACCTTCCGTTTTTTTCTCGATGCATTGACTCCATTTTTTATTACCGGCTGCCTGTTTATTCCATACATTATTGGTAATTACGCCATGTTCAGTTATTACTGTTGCATAATCGTGGCAAGTTACTGTAATTGAACCAGGTTTCGTCCACTCATTTGTACCCGACTTATTTGATGTCTCCAAAAGCTGATTTTTTCTTTCGGAAACTTTTTCCTGTTTTTTCTCACATGATATGCACCATATTGAAATTACAAGTAAAAAGACAAATAACTTTTTGATTTTTTTAGTCATAGTAAAAGCTTCTTTTTTTTGTTTAAAATTTGTACTAGCGGTTGGGACATGTCCTCCGTGCCTCAGCTGATGCGAATCGAAAATCAGCCACAGTTAATTTATAATCCGCACCTCAGCCAACGGCTGAAAGTTAGTTCATTTCAATTCTCCCGAATTGCACTGCGATTGTTAATCGGGGCGGGCGGGGATTCACTATCAACCCGAGATGAAGTTGGAACGGGCTTAACCCACTCCAATTAAGACTTCACTGCTTTTTGCCATATTGCGTGTGTGTGCCGTTATTCCTAATTTCAGGACTTGGTAAACTTTCCAATACCTCTCCAGCTCCTTTATATAATGGTAATCCGAGTAAATTTGGATGGCTACAATGAGTCGGTAAAGGGAAACTAAATTGAGAAATATCTTTTGCTGCTACAAAAAACACCCTTCTCCTTTTTTGAGGAGTTCCATAATCAGCTGAGTTTAATTCTTTATAAACTACATTGTAGCCTATTTCTTTATAGGATTCCCTAATCAATTCTAACATGTTTGCTGATTTAACTTGTGTTAATCCGTAAACATTCTCCATAATTACGACTTTTGGCTGCAATAATTTCACCTGCTTAATAAAATCAGAATATAAGCGCCCTAGTGGGTCTTTTATTGCCTTTTGTTTTCCTGCAACACTAAATGGTTGACAAGGTGGTCCTCCAATAATAATATCGGGTTTATCGCCGATAATTTCAATGACAGTTTTGCTTGATAGTTCTCTAATATCTTTTCTAATAAAGTTCCAATCAGGGCGATTAGATTTTATTGTATTTTCAGCCCATTCTTCAATATCAGAAGAGAATAAAGTTTCGAAATTAATACTTGTATCTGAAACATTTTCAAAACCCAAATCCAGCCCACCTGCACCTGTAAAAAATGAAGCAATCTTAATTGTTCCTTTTTCCCCAGATTTTAAAAGATATTCTTTAACCGAATTTGCAACTGCCGAAGCGAGATTAACAGGCACAGCATTACCTATTTGCTTTTGAACTTGACCTAAGGTCCCTTTAAATTCCCAATTAACAGGAAAATCCTGCAAGCATGCTGCTTCGCGAGGAGTAATGTACCTATCTTCATTTGGATGTACAAATTTATTAAAAATAAATGCCGTTACAGTTAGAGCTGGAACATTATACTCAAGTCTATATAAGCGCATATTAGGGCCACCTGTTTTTTTATCTCCCTTTCTAATGAAACTTTCATGTTGAAGATGTGCAGGCAAGTCACCCATTTTACCTCCTTGCTTTAGGTGTTTAAATCGCTCTAGAACGATTCCTTCATACTCTCTTGTTATATGATTTTGAATATTATTTGTCATCGAATTATTGGAGAATCTAAAGTTATTAAATGGTCAAAAATATATCTTAAATCATCCTTATTAATGTATTCCAAATCACCCTCTCTAACTAGGGAATTATCTTCGCCCCATAAAATATTAACGAATGGGTCAACATATTCACTACCATGCCTTAATGCAGGTAAATTTGAGATTAGTGCAGTTTCTATATTCCTGTTTTTATAATTCGAAACTCCGAGCTTAAGAGATTGATAAATACCCTTTTTAATATCATCAGTTCTATCCATGCCTGCACTCGTCTTACTATCGCTTATTGACTCTTTTGAAGGCCAATTATCTCTTTCTTTTGCAATTTTTGGAGGCCCTCCCGATGCATTTGCTAAATAGAAATATGATGAGTCTCTATCCTTTTGTGAATAAGCTCTTTTTGCTTCAGTCCATATTTCAAGCATTTTTTCAATATCATTGCTATTGCTTTCATTTTCTAGAAAATCGGCTACTTGCTTAAAAGGCCAATATTCACTCTTAATTTGTCCCAGAGGAATATATAATTGATTATGCATATAAATGGCAGATTCAAGTTCTCTAAATTGAGAAGAAGTCAAGTTTCCAGAAATATGCTCTTTATCTTCAATATTTGATTTTAATATTAATGGAAATGTCAATAAGGGGGCTGATTTTACCTCGGCTAAAATTATTCTATCTTCATTGTCAATCAATTTTGCATCTGCAACTTCAGTTCCTCCAATACTATAAACTTCCTTAAATTCATCAAAAATAATTTCAACAAATTTAAGTATCATTTCGCTACTCAATTTGCCTAGAGCTCCAGATTGAGGCTTCGCCGCTTTCTGATATTGCCAAATATTTGATTTTTCATAACAAGGACTACATAAATTTATAAAGCCAATATGACCATTAAAACCATCTGGGCAGGAAGGACATGTTTGCATATGCTTCTCTAGTCCTGATGTACTGTCAATGTAGGCAAGAGACATGCACAAATCAAAAGCAAATGTCCTATATTCATTCGTTTTATTTTTAGCCCATGTAATAATCCTTTCAGCTTCTGCTTTCCATGGATAATCAACTAAAGGCTCTTTTAAGTTATAATCATTCATATCAATTATATCAACTAACAAAAGTAGTAATTAAATAATTATTTCTATCTCTTCATTCAACGCGAACGGCTCTCCCTTATGGAACACAACCTACATGGAACTGGAACCCAACAAGCAGGATTATTTTTCTATTGTCGGGTTGGGTTATCCGTCCATTTTGGGTGTGGAACCCAACTTTATGTGTAAATCCAATATTCGGGTGCGTGATCAATGCGTAACGGTTTTTATTCGGAGCTTAAAGTTAGCATAATAACGAATTAAAACAACACGGGTTTAAATCCCGAACCTGCTATTCTTCTGCCTCTATTCTAGTCGTTTGTAACGACATTATAAAAATGGCATTATAAATGCCAGGAGACCTTGCCCCTCGTTACAAACGAGGGGTAGCCAGAGGCCCGGAGCAGAACCGGGGGCGCGATTGTTTTCGAGATAAAAGTTAAAAAGCGATGTTATAGTTATGCTTGTAAAAAAACATGCTTACGTTTTCTCAAAAAACACACGTCTTTTTTAAAAAAACACACTACATTTTTACAAAAACGTAGTGTGTTTTTTGTATGCTTCTGAAAAGCCCTGTTATCAGGCCTTTTCGTACTTCATGTTTTTAAGCTGGTTTTTCAGCTCGGCACCGGGTGTAAAAATGGTACGGGCGGCTTTAACCGACTTTGCCGATACCTTATCGGCAGTGTCTTCGCCATTACTCGAAATACTTATACGCAGGCTGCCCAGGTCGCCCAAACGAACAATCTGGCCGTCGGCAAGTGCATCTTTCATCACATCCACCATGGCGTAAAGCACCGCGCGTATATCGGCACCACTAACCGTACTCACTTTTTCGATGCTTTTGGTGAGTTTGGTCAGCGTCATATCGCCACTCGACTGTGCCGAAGCATAAAACTTTTTTTCGCCACCACCGGCAACTCCGGGTTGGCCTTTCTCAATAACTTTAAATTTAATAGACATAATTGTATGTGTTTTAATTTAACATTTCCGCCGTTAGGCGGGGAATTTATATTATTGTATTTAGTAGTGAGTACTTAGATTTGAGTATTTAGTATTAAGAAGCTTATTCGCGTCTATTTACTCACTTTCTATTCGTATACCTTGCCTGGTAATTTTATTCAAACTTTGTTCGTTAAAAAGCGGTGTGTTTTCAATTATTTTAGTTATTTATTGAATTTTATGTGTCTGCAATTTTCAGTATGACAACAGGTTAAACAATTGTTGAAAATAATAATATTTATTAAAGTTATAAAACTTTTTTACTAAATAATTTTGTAAAATCGGTTTATAAATGGAAGCAGAAGGCTGTTGAATGTAGGTTCTATGGGCTTTTCGGCCATATGCAAATTTGGGGTACATGGCCTGAACATTTTTTAATTCAACCTGCGGTACTTCGTTGGGCACTTCCCCACCTGCTTGTTAAACATGCCAGTAGTAAGCAGTGAGACCTTAGTAGTGAGAGAAAAAGCAGAATGATTTTCAATACTCAATTCTCAATACTTTGTACTCTGTACTCAATACTTTGTACTCAATTCTTTGTACTCAATTCTCTACAATTTCAGAAAATAACACAGAAAACAGCTACACTTTTTAAACCTAATTAAGATATTAGCGTCTTATATTGTTATTAAGAACATAATTCAACATGAAACTAGTAGAAAACAGATTTTTTGAAGGAGAACGCCCCTTATTTGCAGCAAAAGGTTTACACATTAAAAAAGTTGAAATCGGTACAGGAGAATCGGCCCTTAAAGAAGCAAGCAACATAATAGCTACCGCTTGTACTTTTAGCGGGAAATACCCGTTTTGGCACAATACAAACAGTATTATTGAGGACTGTTTGTTTACTCCCGGAGGCCGGGCAGCTATTTGGTACTGCAAAGACCTGCGAATGGTAAATACCCGTGTGGAAGCACCAAAAATGTTTCGCGAAATTGACGGATTGTACCTGAAAAACGTAGAACTTACCGATGCCCAGGAATGTACATGGTGGTGCCGTAACATTGAATTTGAAGACGTAAAGGTGACCAATGGCGATTACATCTTTAAAAACAGCGAGAATATAAAAGTTGAAAATCTTACACTTCAGGGAAACTATGGTTTTCAGTACGCAAAAAATGTTGAAATCCGAAACTCGCACCTCAACTCAAAAGATGCTTTCTGGAATACCGAGAATGTAACGGTTTACGATTCGGTGATTGACGGTGAATACCTGGGCTGGCACTCGAAAAACCTGCGACTGGTGAACTGTGTAATTGGTGGAACTCAGCCCTTGTGTTATGCACAGAATCTGGTGCTGGAAAACTGTAAGATGAAAGCGGATGCCGATCTGGCATTTGAATACAGCTCCTTAAAAGCCGAAATTTCAAGTCCGGTTGCCAGTGTAAAAAATCCTTCCACCGGCGAAATTATAGCACATAGCATTGGCGAAATCATCTTCGACGAACACTGTAAATGTCCCGGGGGCTGCGAAATCAAAGTTCAAAGCGAAGTAAACGTTAAAGGACTATGCTAAACAAAATCGACAAGAAATCAATACAAATCATTTTTGCCTATTTTCTCATTTATGTGGTTTGGGGTTCAACCTACTACTTCATCGGTTATGCATTAAACGACTTCCCTCCTTTCCTGCTTGGTGCAGTACGCTTTTCGATTGCCGGAGTTCTTCTGCTGGCATGGCGTTATTACAAAGGGGTGAACGTATTTGAGAAAAGCCTGGTAAAAAAATCGGCAGTTAGCGGCCTCGTACTGTTGTTTATCGATATGGCGGTGATTATGCTGGCGCAAAGTTATGTAACCAGCAGCCTGGTTGCCATTATCGCGTCCTCCACTACCATTTGGATACTGCTGCTCGATTTCCCCATGTGGAAAAAGAACTTTAAAAATCCGTTTACAATCGGCGGAATCATACTTGGTTTTCTTGGGGTTTTACTTTTATACCTGGAACAATATCTGAACGAAAATATCGCCGACATTCATAACATAGGAATCTACATCCTCATATTCGGGTGTATATCCTGGGCTTTGGGTACGCTTTACACCAAATACTTTTCGATGCGCGAAACCAGCACCGATGCATTTGCAGGAGCAGCCTGGCAAATGATATTTGCGTCCATTATGTTTTGGATTTTCTCAACATCGCTTGGAGAAATGGCAACTGTAGAAGCCAAAGAGATTTCAATATCGTCGTGGGCAGCAGTTGTTTACCTCATTATTTTTGGTTCCATATTCGCCTACACCGCATATATCTGGTTGTTAAAAGTTCGTCCGGCCGCCGAGGTGGCTACTCACGCCTATGTAAATCCGGTTATTGCGATAATACTCGGCGTATCGCTGGGAAACGAACTGGTTACCGGAATACAAATTGGCGGTCTGGTTCTTATTCTTGCAAGTGTAACACTGGTGCAGCTTAACAAGCTAAGGTTAGTCAGAAATAAAACGTTATGAAAAATAGAGATTTAGGTGTCGAATGAAATTAAAAATGAACAAAGCATGAGATACGAGTAGAAAGTAGTGAGTAGTGAGTA
This sequence comes from Draconibacterium sp., assembly GCF_041583095.1. Classification (NCBI taxonomy): domain Bacteria; kingdom Pseudomonadati; phylum Bacteroidota; class Bacteroidia; order Marinilabiliales; family Prolixibacteraceae; genus Draconibacterium; species Draconibacterium sp. The sequence goes on along the minus strand of NZ_JBFHGM010000178.1, from coordinate 3,076 downwards.
GTGAGAGAAGAAAATAGACACGAATAGCTTCTCTGTACTCAAATCAAATTCCAAAATAAGTTTTTAAAAACTAAAGGAACTACAATTATCCCGAAATTTCGGGAGAAAGGTTTTAACCAATAACCGGGAAAAAATATGAGCCATATACCTACCCCGCTTTCTTCGCGCGAACGTATTGATTACATGGACTTGCTGAGAGGAATCGCAATCTTCGGCATTCTAATCGCCAATTTAAGGTGGTTCTCGCTTTATTCACCACAAGTGAGTGGAATGTTCACTTATGAAGAAATTGATCATGTAGTATACCTTCTGCAAGGCATTTTTATCGAAAGTAAATTTTATACCATCTTCAGTATCCTTTTTGGCTGGGGAATAGCACTTCAGATCAAACGTTCGAAAAAAGATGATGCCTCTACCGCCGCCTTCCTTCGCCGACGACTCTGGTTTATGATGCTTCTGGGCGGAATGCATATGTTTTTTATCTGGGAAGGCGACATTGTATTTCTATACGGATTGGTTGGTTTTGTATTGGTAGCACTCCGAAAATATTCCAACAGCACCCTGTTAACCACCGGTATTCTTATGCTTTTGTCTCCCGTTTTACTTTATTTTCTGAAGATGAATTGGCCGTGGGTCAACTACCCTTCCGACTATTTATACAGCCTTGGAGAAAAAATGTACCAGCACTTTGGCTGGATTGACCAGGACACCAGCAGAACGGTTGTTTTGAGCGAAAGTCCTACCATCATGTCAAACATTAAAATTACCCTGGCTGATGCGCCTTATCGTTTTGCCTATTTGTTTGCCGTAAGCCGTATTCCGAAAGTACTGGGAGCCATGTTAATTGGTTTTTATATGGGCCGAACCAATTTGTATTCAAAAATAATGAAGCACAAAAAAGTGGTATTCAAGGCAACCATTGCTGGATTGATTGTTTTTGTTCCGCTCAACTACTGGCTCGAAGGTGTTCTGAAAAATGAACAGGCCTATTATCAGCATCAAATCGAAGGTTTGTATTATACCATTGCTGATTCACTTGTGGTGTTTCCTTTGGCTTTGGTGTACATGATGGCATTGGCGTTGCTGTTCGAAAAGAAGTGGATTCAGATAATTCTGAACCCGGTGCTGGCTGTCGGTAAAACAGCTTTCAGCAATTATGTGTTTCAGAGTATAATCGGAATAATTCTGTTTTACGGAGTTGGTTTTGGTCTGGCGCAGCAATTTGGTCCGCTGGCCTGGACAATTGCTGCGGTAATCATATTTGGTTTCCAAATCATCTTAAGCAATTTATGGCTGAAATATTTCCGCTTTGGCCCATTGGAATGGATATGGAGAAGTTTAACCTACCGGAAAATCCAACCACTAAAACTTGCAAAGCATTAATTGAGGATGTAAATTCAAAGTGAAAAGCGAAGTAAATAGTTAATTATGCAACACAATTTCGACGAAAAAATAGTACGCAGAGGCACCAATTCATACAAATGGGATTCAAAAACCAACGATGATATTATTCCGCTGTGGGTGGCCGACATGGATTTTAAAACGGCACAACCAATTATCGATGCACTGACCAATCGTGTGCAGCACGGCATTTTTGGATACACCAAAGTGCCCGATGCCTATTACAATGCGGTTATCAGCTGGTTTAAACGCCGGCACCATTTTACAATCGAAAAAGAATGGATGATCTACACAATTGGTGTGGTTCCTGCCATTTCGGCAACCATTCTGGCTCTTACCGAACCCAGAGACAAAGTAATTGTACAGGAGCCGGTTTACAATTGTTTTTTCTCGTCGATTCGAAATAACAAATGCGAAAGTTTTTCCAACGACCTGATCTACAAAGACGGCAAATACACCATCGATTTCAACGATCTGGAGAAAAAGGCTGCCGATCCGAAAGCCAAAGTGATGCTATTATGCAACCCGCATAATCCGGCAGGCCGCGTTTGGACCAAGGATGAACTGGATAAAGTTGGTGAAATTTGTTTCCGAAATAATGTAATCGTAGTTTCTGATGAAATCCATTGCGATTTGGTGCACCCTGGATATACGCACATACCATTCGCATCGCTGGGACAACGGTTTTTAGAGAACTCGGTAACCTGCGTTGCTCCCAGTAAAACCTTTAATCTGGCGGGATTACAGATTGCCAATATTTTAACCTACGACGCCGAGATTCGCAAAAAGATCGATAAAGCGATCAATATTAACGAAGTTTGCGATGTGAGTCCGTTTGCCGTTGAAGGATTAATTGCCGCTTACACACACGAAGATTCGGAAAAATGGCTGGATGATTTACGAGCATACTTGTGGAATAATTACCTGTTGGTAAAAGGTTTCTTTGCAGAGAACCTTCCACAATTCCCGATTTTACCACTTGAAGCTACTTACCTGGTTTGGATCGACACTTCGGTTTTAAACATTAAATCGGAGAAGCTAACCGAATTGCTGATAGAAAAAGGAAAGGTTTGGCTTAACGAAGGAACGGTTTACGGCAAGGCCGGAGAAGGTTTTATGCGTCTAAACATTGCCTGCCCGCGTGATGTTTTACAGGAAGGACTGAACAGATTAAAAACAGCATTCGACCAAATTACGGTTTAAAACATTACAAGATAATTGTAAGGATCAATAATAAAATTCAAACAACTAATTACGAGGCGTTTAATCTCTATCCGGGCTTTACAAACATTGTTTCAGAGCAATTGTAAAAAATATAAACTAGTAGAATTTAAGCAGAATCAATATATTTGCACCGGATTTGATAAAGTTGTTTGTGCAACAATCCTCACATTTTGTTGCCGGTTGGTTAGCCAACACAAATAAACATCAATCCAACGTTCTGTATTATAACGTAATACTATTTCTACTGGGGCTGACTGGTTTTGACAGCGGGTAGAAGAGACAGGTAAGCATGTCGGGTTTTGGTTGTTGACCCGTTAAAAATAATGATCAAAACCATAATTGGCGAAAATAATTACGCTCTTGCTGCGTAATCTAACAATTTAGATTACACTTAATTCCGAAACAAGGTTTTGGAACAAGACATCGCCCGGATGCTAATGCTTTGAAGCGG
>NZ_JBFHGM010000177.1:0-10915 GCF_041583095.1 Draconibacterium sp. | reverse complement strand
CCTCTTTCAACAATACATAAATACCATCGTCGGCAGAAGTTCCGTCTCCGAGTTTACCAATATACATACCCGGACGTCGCCGGATGTGCTCCTGCCAGTCTAATGTTTTAATTGCACCTTCGTCGTAGTTTGCGCTCATACCTCAATCTCCAGAATCAACTTTCGAAATTTATATGAACCCTGTGTTTTCAACGGTTTTGTGCTTACGGGACTTGGTTTTTAATTTAAGAAACACAGAATTCACCCAATTGTCACAAATATAATCAAATCATCCACTTTGCAAGGGGTTTCGCGCCTGCAATAACTAACAATCACCCGTTGAAAAAGTGTGGATAAAATTAGGGATACGAGCGGGCGAAGAACCGCAACTCTTTCTATTCTAACCTACGGATTCGCAAAACATTTTCAGAAGATCGTAACACCGATTTCCGGGCACCAAACACCAGGCTATACCAATTAAATATCGAAATGAGCCTTTGGTTCGATTACTCCCAAAGCCTCTTTCGTTTATTATCGGCATTAACTCCCGAATCAAGTTCGGGACAGGCTATTGCAATTTCACTGTTTCGCTTAAGGCTCACATCGAAACGCAATTGGTATTATTTATTGACAGACAAAAGATTTAAGTCTAATTCAGCGTAAAATGCCGCGTATTTGCTCTCCCTGATATCAATATCTACCTGCGAGGGGCTAATATTTACACGCGAGGGTCATATATGTGCTCGCGAGGTAATTATATAAGCATGCGAGGTACTAATATTTATATGCGAGGTACTAATATTGATTTGCGAGCTAACCTCGCACACTATTTTTTATACCTCGCTCTACTTTATTTATAGCTCGCACCGCTTTTTTAGTAGCTCGCGCGTTATTATTTATACCTCGCACCATTCTATTAATACCTCGCAAGGCAATTTTAGCTGCAGGGGAGAATAAAATACTACAGATAAAGGGATATTTGGCGACGTTCAGGACAACTCTACTGACAATTTTCGGGGAACAATTAAATAATCCCCATTTTTTTCATCAGGAAAGTGGCATTCATGGTTTGGGTAACACCATCCGATAGTTTGTAGTCAAAAATCAGTTCGTTGTTCTCGATCCGGATTTCGAAACACTTGTTGAACACCTGTTGCGGAAGTTCGTTTTCCATTTCACTCAGCTTTAAGTCGTGCGTAGCAATCATTGCCGCACATGGCTGTTGCGCCAGCTTTCGTACCAATTCTTTCGAGCCGTTTAGTTTATCAACCGAATTGGTTCCTTTTAGCATTTCGTCAAGAATTACAAAGATTTGCTCGCCTGCCGCCAAACGATCGAGCACTGCTTTTATCCGTTTCAACTCAGCAAAGAAATACGATTCGTCTTTTAACAACGAGTCGGTTGTGCGCATATTGGTATACAAATCAACCGGCCTTACTTTCATTGATGTGGCACAAACCGGCGCGCCAATTCCGGCCAACAAAATATTTGTACCCACGGTGCGCAGGAAGGTACTTTTACCTGCCATATTTGCGCCGGTAACGATCATTATTTTCGACCAACCCCGAATTTCAATATCATTATTTACCCGCTTGTCTTTTTTCAGCAGCGGATGCCCCAATTCGGTCGCACACAACACAAAATCCTGATCTGTGATTTCCGGATATACAAAATCGCTGTGATTATTGGCATAATTCGCCAGGCTGATTAAAGCATCCATTTGTGCGATTATTTCCAGCCATTCGGCCAGCCTGTCGTGATTTTTATTGTGCCACACCCAGAGTTTGTATACGCAACGAATATCCCAGGTAAAAATCCCGTTTAACACCACACCAACCAGAATATTCTGCCGGTATTCAAATTCCTTTACCAGACTCTTCAGCTCGCCAAAGATTTTCCCGGCCGATGGTTCGGTAACCTTCTTCTTCATTTCGCACAGATACGGAGATTGGAACTCTTTCTCTTCAATCCTTTTTAGCAACTGCATGTATTTGGCCAACAGGTCGGACTTACGGCCAAAAAATCCGAAGTAATAATTCACCGGTTTTGTAAAAGCAAATAATAGCAGAAACTGCACAAACACCATCGTTACCAGGTAAAAATTACTCACCCCCATTATTGCTGGAATTGCGGCAAGAACAGTGATTGCCGGAACAATACGGATCAACCATTTCAACAGCTTTGAATGCTTCAGTCCGAGTTCCATTTCCGACCACGACCGAATTTCGTTATACTGCACTTCGGTTTCCTGAAACAGGTTTCCTTCGGTTAAAAAGTCGAGCCGCCACAAGGGCATTCCCGCCAATTCTTTAATGGCTTCCTGGCGCTGCTCAATCGCCTCCTTTTCCTTTAAAGGCTTTTGCAACCAATCAGCCAGGCGTTGACGCCCTTCAACAGTTGCCGTGCGGTTTAGGTACTGAAACAGCGAACCTTCGCCAAACAAATCCAGATCGTAAGCAAACGGATGCTCCACGTTTAGAAATTGTTCGCCATTTTCAAAATGCAAAAAAGAATGATCCAGTGCCTTTAGCTCGTCTTCCAGCAATTTCGTTTTAACAACAAGGGTTTGCTTTATCTTATCAAGCTGAAGATTTCTTTTGATCAGCCAGAAAAAAAGCACAATTAAGGGAAGTGTACCATACAGTGCCGTAATTTCCCAGCCAAGAATAATAAGCGGAGCGAATATGCCAACAAAGGCCACAAAACGATACCAGGCAAAACGTTTTACTTTTGTCGATATGCGCTGCAATTCATCGGTATAAAACAAAAGTTTTTCATAATAAAGCCGGGCAGGTTCACTCATTTATAAGACTTTATGAAAGTAAAGTTGACTAACCACAAGAATAACCGTAAAAACCGATACAAAAAACACTAAAGCGATCATTCCGGCGTCTTTTCGCGACAGCACCGTTTTTTCAATTTTTGGCGAGCGACCAAAAAAGAAGTGATTCTCGACAAACATCATCAGGCGGTACAAGGCCCAACCGATAAACCAGCCGATTAGTCCTCCGCAAATCAGATCGAGCGGATAGTGCACACCTACATAAATGCGCGAATAACAAAACACCAATACCCAAAAGAGGGTTAAAAAATAATAGCTGCGGCTTCTGAAAATCCGGGATGTTAACACCAGAATAGCAACCGAATTGGCAGCATGTGCCGATACAAAACCAAACTGGCCGCCTTTACCGAAGAATATGTGAACCAGGTGCGAAATTGCCGGATCGTGTGTTGGACGTAAGCGCTGAACAGAATCTTTTATAACGTTAGAGAACTGATCAGTTGCGGCTATTAACAGCCCAATAGCAATTAATATCAATATTGATTTGCTACGGTAATTCTTAAATATATAAAACAAAATGCTGGCAAAAAAGGGAATCCATGTTTCCTGACGTGTTATCAGTATTATCATGGTATCCCAAAACTCAGTGTGGAATCCGTTCAGAAATAAAAACACATTTTTATCCAGCTCCAGTATTCGTTGCAATAATTCCATTAACTATTTAAAATTTCCCAGATTCGGTCTTTTAATTGTTGAATATTAAATCCTGACACGGCAGAAAAAAACAGGTGCGGAATATCGCCCAGTTCCCGGCTAATTTCCTTCATCAGCTCTTCATCCAACATATCGGCTTTACTGATGGTTAAAAAGCGCTGTTTGTCGAGCAGCTCAGGATTATATTTTTCAAGCTCGTTGAGCAAAACTTTATATTCTTTCAGATGGTCTTTACTGTCGGCCGGCACCATAAAAAGCAACATCGAGTTTCGTTCGATGTGCCTCAAAAAGCGCAGCCCCAAACCTTTACCTTCGTGTGCGCCTTCAATAATTCCGGGAATATCGGCCATTACAAACGATCGTTGTTCGCGATGCCCCACAATACCCAAATTGGGCACAAGCGTGGTAAATGGATAATCGGCAATTTTTGGCTTTGCTGCCGAAACCACCGACAACAATGTTGATTTTCCGGCACTTGGGAATCCAACCAAACCAACATCGGCCAGCACTTTCAGCTCCAGTATTTTCCAGCCTTCTACACCTTCTTCGCCGGGTTGCGCAAATCGAGGTGTTTGATGGGTAGCCGTTTTAAAATGATCGTTCCCCAAACCTCCACGGCCACCTTGCATCAGAATTTGCTCTTCGCCGTGTTTAGTAATTTCAAACAGGAATTCGCCGGTTTCCACATCGCGGGCAACAGTTCCGAGCGGTACCTCCAGGTAAATATCTTCACCATCGGCACCTGTACTTCGTTGCTTCCCTCCCGGTTCGCCATGTCCGGCTTTAATGTGTTTCCGGAATTTCAGATGCAGCAATGTCCACATCTGCTCATTACCTACAAGGATAACATGGCCACCACGACCACCATCGCCGCCATCGGGGCCACCTTTGGCCACAAATTTCTCTCTGCGCAGGTGCGCTGAGCCGGAACCTCCGTTACCCGACTGACAATGAATTCTTACGTAATCAACAAAATTGGTCTCTGCCATCTGATTTTTCCTGTTCGTTATCTGTACAAATATAAAAAAGGTGAGACACCTGTCCTACAACAGGCTTCTCACCCTTATAAGTAGATGTTATAATTTTTCTACAACTTCTTGTAATCTACCTGCAATTTCCTCAATGGTTCCCATTCCGTTAATATCGAAATGTTTTCCCTGTGGTTTGTAGTATTCGATTAGAGGAAGTGTTTTTTCGGTGTAAACCGTGATGCGGTTTTAAATAATCGACTGGTTCTGATCATCGGAACGGCCCGAAACTTTTCCGCGGCTCAACAAACGATCAATCAATTCCTGTTTTTCAACCTGCAGGCAAAGCATGCCCGAGATTGGCGTACCATTTTCGTTCAACAAAACATCCAGTGCTTTTGCCTGGTCAACGGTACGCGGAAATCCGTCGAAAATAAAACCTTTCGCTTCTTTGTTTGCGTCGAGTTTACTTTTAATCATTCCAATCACCACTTCATCAGGAACCAGTTCTCCTTTATCCATGAAGTTTTTGGCTTCAATTCCAAGTGCTGTTCCTGCGGCAATTTCGCTTCGCAGCAAGTCGCCGGTCGACAAGTGGATCAATCCAAATGATTTAATAAGAAATTCGGCCTGGGTTCCTTTTCCTGCCCCCGGTGGGCCAAACAATACGAGATTCAACATAATTTTTGGTTATTTTTTATTTCACTACCGTGTAAATATCAATCAGATTTCTACCGTAGCCGTCGTAGTCAAGTCCGTAACCTACGATAAAATCATTCGGGATCTCTATTCCCACATATTTAAGATCTACTTCTTTCTGAAGCGCATCCGGTTTTAGCAACAAGGTTGCCACCTGCACTTCTTTTGGATTCAATTTTTCCAGTTGCTCCAAAATATTGTTGATGGTAATACCGGTATCAACAATATCCTCCAAAACAACTACGGTTCGTCCTTCAATTTTTTCATTTAACCCAATCAGTTGTTTTACTTTTCCGGTTGTTGAATCGCCCTGATACGAAGCCAGTTTTACAAACGAAATCTCCGACTCAACAAAGTCGATCCGCTTATAAATTTCGGCGGCAAACATAAACGAACCATTTAAGATACAAAGAAAAAGCGGGTCTTTGCCGGCCAACTCTTTATTCATTGTGTCGGCCATTTGCTCAACAACTGAACGAATCTTCTCATATGGAATAAATAACTCAAATTCTTTATCCAGGATTTTAACCTTCTTCATATGTGGATTTGATTTTTATTAATTGCTAATTTGCTGTATTTTCGTGCTGAAAATAAAAAGATACAAAGTAACAAATAAATTATAAAACATGACTCCAAAAGTTAGCATTATTATGGGCAGCACATCAGATTTAACGGTGATGGAAAAAGCTGCCAAATTGTTTGATGAGTTTGAAATTCCTTTCGAGATCAATGCTTTGTCGGCACATCGTACCCCGGAAGAAGTAGAACGCTTTGCCAAAGGAGCCAAAGACCGTGGTATTAAAGTTATAATTGCGGGTGCCGGAATGGCGGCTCACCTGCCTGGTGTAATTGCAGCAATGACTCCGATTCCTGTAATTGGTGTTCCGATTAACGCCAGCTTATCAGGGTTTGATTCAATTCTTGCTATTTTGCAAATGCCTCCGGGGATTCCGGTAGCAACTGTTGCTGTTAACGGAGCTATGAATGCGGCCATTTTAGCCACACAAATGATGGCCACCGGCGATGAAGAACTGATGAATAAACTGGTTGAGTACAAAGAGAACCTGAAGGAGAAAATTGTAAAGGCCAACCAGGAGCTATCGGAGGTAAAGTACCGATTTAAAACTAATTAATTGTTGTTTAAAATATTTTACTTAATTTTAAAGAGGTATTAATTAATACCTCTTTTTTTATGCAAAAACCCTTTTACATACTGTTGGTATATTTTACCATAATTGCATCAATAGCCTCCCCGCAAAACTACAAAGGAGGAGCACGTTCGGCTGCCCTTTCAAACGCTTTCGTTTCGGTTTCCGATACCTGGAGCACCTTCCACAACCAGGCCACTTTAGCACAATTAAACCGGTTTTCTGCCGGTGTATATTACGAATCGAAATACGGAATTGATGAATTTGCACTGGCAGCCACGAGTGTGGTTTTGCCAACCGGTACCGGAACTTTTGGTTTAAGTTTTTACCAGTTTGGAAAAGGGCCATTCAAGGAACACAAAATTGGTTTTGCCTATTCCAAACAACTATCCGAACGTTTTAACGCTGCCGTACAATTCGACTACCTTGTACAACGTATGCCCGAAAATGCGGATGCCTTTTCGTTTGTAACGTTTGAGATTGGGGCAACCTATCAACTTACAGAACAAATAACTCTGGGCGCTCACACTTACAACCCGGTAAAAAACGGCTTCAATTACCCGGAAGAAAAAATAAAACTTCCTGCAATTTACCGACTCGGTGCTCATTATGCTTTCGACGAACATGTGCTGGTGAGCCTGGAAACACAAAAAGAATCAGACCGCGATGTTGTGGTAAGAAGCGGTCTGGAATTTATGCCGCTTCAGAATCTGGCACTACGTTTTGGGATTTCGGGCAGGCCGGTTCAGTATACTGCAGGACTTGGCTATAGTTTTAAAAACATCAGTACCGATATTGCCTTTAGCTATCACGGGAATCTTGGATTTACACCATCAGTTTCCATTCAATACCACTTTAAATGAGAAATCTGATCCGACATATCGTCTTCGGTCTGTTCCAACTGTTCGTTTTGGCAACATCAGCACAAAACGAGTCGCCGGATCAATTAATTGAATCGATACTGGAATCGCATCTCGACAAAATTGAAGAAGGAACAGACGTAGCCTTGATTATTGAAGACCTTGAATATTTTTTGGAACATCCTGTAAATATCAACGCAACAAGTGCCACCGAACTGGCACGGCTCTATTTGTTGAATGAAATACAAATTCAGAAATTGCGGGAGTATATTGCTGATTACGGCCCGGTTTATTCCATCTTCGAACTCAAAACCATTGACGGATTTACGCCCAACCTACTGCAAAAACTACAATATTTTATTGAGTTTGGCCCCGAAGAACAGCAAGCGAAAACATTAAAAGAACAGTTAAAATATGCCGATAACCAGTTATTGCTGCGCACGCTTGGAAATCTGCAAAAAACTCGCGGTTACAAAGAAAAAGACGATGGCACCGTTCCTTACGAAGGCAACCGTTTTCGCTACTTCACGCGTTATAACTTCAGGGCCGGCGACAAACTTTCTGTAGGCTTTACTGCTGAGAAAGATCCGGGCGAAGCCTTTTTTAGCGGTTCCAACAAAAGTGGTTTCGATTATTACTCGGGGCATATTAGCTTTAAACTGAATAATACTTTTGAAAATATTTCGGTAGGCGATTACCTTGTTCGATCCGGGCAAGGCCTGGTGTTGTGGCAAGGTTACACCACCGGAAAATCGGAAAATGTTTTGGGAATAAGCAAAACCGGGCAGGGTGTTCGGGCTTACACTTCGGTAGATGAAAACTTTTATTTCAGAGGAACTGCGGGAACGGTAAAATTAGGCAACTCGCGATTAAGTCTTTTCTACTCGCACAAAAATGCCGACGGAAATTTGGAATACAATGATTCTGTTGCAACACATTTCACCAGCCTGCAAACATCAGGCTACCATCGCACAGAAAGCGAAATTGCCGATGAAAAAACCGTAAAGTTCACCAATGCAGGTGGTGTTTTCACCCATCGTTTTAATCACCTAAAACTGGGAGCAACAGTAGTTTTCCAGCAATTCGACAAACCGTTTATCCGCAGTAACCAGCTTTATAACCAATTCCGATTTAGTGGTACAGACAATTACACCGCCGGTGCTGATTATCTTTTTAGTAAAAACAACTATACACTGTTTGGCGAGGCAGCCATCTCTAAATCAAAAGGCAAAGCGGTAACACAGGGTGCAATTGTTCATGTAAACGACCAGCTGGGATTTTCGGCCTTGTTTCGTCATTTCGATAAAGACTATCATGCTTTTTGGGCCAACAACATGGCCGAAGGCAGCAACATCAGCAACGAGTCGGGGCTTTATGTTGGAGTGCGCTTTTTACCGGCCAAGTTTGTAACACTTTCGGCCTACTCCGATGTTTACCAATCAGAGTGGTTTAATTATTCCACTGCCGGCCCGGCACGTTCGTGGGATATTTTTACACAGGTAAATTTTCAGATCAGCGAAAAACTCAGTGCCTACCTGCGATTTAAAAACGAGGAGAAAGATCAAAAATTCAAAAACGAAAATCGTTATATCAACCTTCCTGAGCGCGTTCAAAAGTTGCGTTTTCATATTCAGTTTCAGCTTTCGGAAAATATTTTGCTAAAAACGCGTGCCGAGCATGTTTATTACAAAGGCACGGAAAGTGAAAATGGGTTTATGCTTTTTCAGGATATCCAATTTAAGCCCAAGGAATTTCCGCTGAATCTTGCAGCGCGACTGGCCTGGTTTCATACCGAAAGTTACAACAGCCGCATTTACGCTTATGAGAATGATATTTTATATGCTTTTTCAATTCCGGCCTATTATGGAGAAGGATTCAGAACATATCTCAACATTAAATACCAGCCAGCAAAAAAAATTGAGTGCTGGTTAAAACTGGCAAATACCTGGTGGACCGACCGTGAAACCATCAGTTCTGGCTATAATGAGATAGCCGGACAACACAAAACAGAGTTAAAATTTCAGTTGAGGTTGAAATTTTGATTTTGAATAACTTACTTTGTCGGGTTAAAATATAAATAATGCGAGACATTGATTTTGATGATATTCGCCCCTACACCGACAAAGAAGTTAAAGCTAAGATCAGAAAATTAGTCAAGGATAAAACCTTCGACGATGTTCTGCATCACTTGTTTAAAAACCGGCCAAAGGTTGAAATGGTAAAATTTCAGTTGCGCCGGGTAAGCAGTATCAAACAGCTGCAAGGCGTATTTATTTACGACCTTTTACACTGGCTGGTTGACAAAACTTCCGACGGATTAAAAGTTACAGGAATTGACAAGTTGGATAAAACCAAACCTTACCTGTTTATTTCGAACCACCGCGATATTATCCTGGATGCCGCTTTATTGAACTTCCTTATTTTCGAGCACGGCATGAACACCACGCAGATTGCTATTGGCGACAACCTGTTGCAATACGAGTGGATAGAACATACGGTTAAGCTGAACCGTTCGTTTGTGATCAGGCGAAATTTGCCACCACGCGAACTGATGATGGCCTCGAAAAAGGTTTCGCATTTTATTCGCAAATCAATTACCGAAGACAAACTTTCGGTATGGATTGCACAACGTGAAGGCCGCACAAAAGACGGCAACGACAAAACACAGGAAAGTGTTTTAAAGATGCTGAACATGAGCAACAAAGGGGGTATTTCGGATGGATTTAATGAACTGAATATTGTTCCGGTATCCATTTCGTACGAGATTGAACCTTGTGGTTTGCCCAAACTTCGTGAACTGATAAAAAAAGAACATTACGGCCGGGCAAAACAAAGCAAGGACGATTTGAAAGCGATGTCGATGGGAATGTTTGCTCCAAAAGGAAGAATGCGTTTTGCTTTTGGAACACCGATTGAGACCCACTTTGAACTGGCTAAAAACAACGAACAGCGCAATGATTACATCCGTCGTTTGGCAGAAATGATTGACGACCAGATTTACAAAAACTATAAACTGTGGCCAAGCAATTTTGTGGCTTACGATATGTTGATGCAAGAGCACCGATTTAAAGACCGCTACACCGCCGAAGAGCAAAAGAAATTCGAGATTATGGTGGAGCAGGCAATGGTGCATATCGATTTCCCGATAACCGATATCCAGGAACGTTTTCTGAAACTGTATGCCTACCCGGTAATTAACAAATTCGACAGGCCTAAAAAGTAATGGTATAACATGCAAACGATTATCTGGGACTGGAACGGTACGCTGTTAAACGATCTTGACTTTTGCATTTCAACCATAAATGTGTTGCTGAAAAAACGGCAACTCAATCTGCTTGATCATTATTCGTACAAAGAGGTATTCTCGTTTCCGGTAAAGGATTGTTACGAATCCATCGGTTTTGATTTTTCAAAAGAGGATTTTTCCGTTTCGGCGCAGGAATACATGGACATTTACAACGCAGGAGTTTCCAATTGCAAATTACATTCCGGTGCTACCGATGTACTGGAGCATTTTAGAAATATGGGCTATCGGCAATTTGTGCTTTCGGCCATGCAGGAAGATATGTTGGTGCATACCTTAAAACACCAGAATATTTTTGATTATTTTGAAGGAATAGCCGGGCTTAATGATCATTATGCGGCTTCAAAGATTGAACGTGGCAAACAGTTTATCAGCGAATTGAATATCGACAAAGCACAGGCCACCATTATTGGCGATACCAACCACGATTTTGAGGTAGCACAACAACTGGAAGTTGATTG
>NZ_JBFHGM010000176.1:0-11052 GCF_041583095.1 Draconibacterium sp. | reverse complement strand
CTTCATATGGTAATGCGCACGAAGGACACGGGCATTTTCAGGGAAAACGTTCAACCGACCTGGTTAACTGGGAATGGGTAGGCGGACCTTTTTATGAAGCACCATCCTGGGTAGCTGATTCTCTTAACGCCATTCGTTTGCGTATGAATCTTGATGCCATTGCAAACGACAATATACAATACGGTTATTGGGCACCGGTAGTACGCCGCGTTAATGTTGGAGGACAGGAAATTTTGCGGATGTACTATAGTATCGTTATTCATAATTACATAAAAACCGGAAACCCCACTACTGCCAGCTTTGATGGAAGCTGGACTGAGCGCGCCTTTATCGGCATGTGCGAGTCGACCGATCCGGCAGGAGCAGTATGGGAAGACAAAGGTTTCGTTACAACATCATCGTCAGATCGTGGTCTGGATTTTAGCCGTGCCAGTACATCAGACTGGAGTGGATATTTCTACTATAACGCTATCGATCCAACATACATCGTATCGCCCGAAGGAAATCATTACCTGATACACGGTTCGTGGCATAGTGGCTTTGCTCTTTTGCAGGTAGATGCAACAACCGGAAAACCGTTAAACTTACTTGGCAACCCCTGGGCTGACAATGCAAGTGAACTCACTGCGAGATATGGAGCGAGAGTCGGTACACGTTCGATTGGATCGCGTTGGCAAGCCAGCGAAGCACCGGAGGTAATATACAAAGAAGGATACTACTATTTGTTTATGGCTTACGATGGCCTTGATGTACCATACAACACGCGGGTGGTTCGAAGCGAAAATATTGAAGGACCCTATTACGATATTACCGGGCGTAACTTTACCAACGGACAAGGAGACAGTTACCCGATTGTAACTCACCCATACAAATTCAATCTTAGCAACGGATGGGTAGGAATAGCACACTGCTGTGTATTCCAAAAAGAAAATACCGACGAGTGGTTTTACATGTCTCAGGGACGATTGCCCGTAAACGTTGATGGTAACCCATACTCCAATGCCATTATGATGGGGCACGTACGTCGTATCGTTTGGTGTCCGGCCTCGGTAAACGAACCCAATAACCTGTGGCCTATTGCATTGCCCGAACGATATGCCGGCGTACCTGAAGAATACGGTACAATTACCGAAGACGAGCTGATAGGAACCTGGGAGCATATAAATCTGGGCTACCGCTTCGCTCAACAAAATAGCGCCACCGGTCTCACCCTCAAATCAGACGGTACGATGACAGGTGCACTAACAGGTAACTGGAGTTACGATGAGTCGAAAAAACAACTAACACTCGGTAATGTAATTGTTTGCGTTGAACGCGAAGTTGACTGGGAAGCCTCTCCCCGACGTGTTACGCTGGTGTATGCCGGAACGGAGAAAAATCTTAACGCAACCTATTGGGGTAAAAAGTCGAAATAATGAAATCAACAGCAAACATATTGGCAGTGTATCTTTTGGGTTCAGTCCTCTTGAATTGTACTTCTGCAAACAAGGATGGTGAAACACAAGTTGCGGCCAATACTTCTGTAAAGGAAGTTAAAATCAATAATCCAATTATTACCGATAAGTTCACGGCCGATCCGGCAGCTTTGGTATCTGACAACACCGTGTACCTCTACGTAGGCCACGATGAAGCGCCAAACGATTTTAACTTTTACCGCATGAACGAGTGGCTGGTATATTCTTCTACTGATATGGTAAACTGGACAGAGCACCCCGTTCCGCTAAAAACTACAGATTTTGAATGGTCAAAAGGCGATGCATGGGCCGCACAAGTTGTCGAGCGCAACGGAAGGTTCTACTGGTATGTTACTGTTGAACACGGCAGCATTCAGGGGAAAGCGATTGGTGTTGCTGTTTCCGACAGTCCTGTTGGTCCGTTTAAAGATGCTTTGGGAAAAGCGTTAATTACAAACGACATGACTACCGAGCATACGCAAATCACCTGGGACGATATTGACCCGACCGTTTACATCGACGACGATGGACAGGCTTACCTGTATTGGGGAAATACGGCTTGTTACTGGGTCAAACTTAAAGACAATATGATTGAACTTGATGGCGAAATACATTCCGTTGAATTGCCTAATTTTACCGAAGCTCCATGGATTCACAAACGTGGCGACTGGTATTACCTGTCATACGCCTATCAATTTCCCGAGAAAACGGCTTATGCCATGAGTAAATCGATTACCGGCCCCTGGGAATACAAAGGCATTTTAAATGAACTGGCCGGCAATTCAAATACAAACCATCAGGCCATCATCGAATTTAAAGATCAGTGGTATTTTATTTATCACACCGGAGGTATTCAGCCTAACGGCGGAAGTTTTCGCCGGTCGGTTTGTATCGACAAACTGCACTATAACCCGGATGGTACAATGAAACGGGTAGTTATGACATCTGAAGGAATTCAATAATCAAATCAAATGAAGCAATCAATTTTCATCATAGTAGCGCTGATCCTTTTTTCGGGAAAAGTGTTTTCGCAAATCTTTGTTCACGATCCGGTTATAACACAACAAAACGATAAATACTATTTGTTTTGCACCGGATTGGGAATAACAATCTGGTCGTCGCCAGATATGGAAAACTGGACAAAAGAAGGCCGTGTTTTTGAGAAAACCCCAGAATGGGTTTCGGAAACACTGGACGACTTTGCAGGGCACATGTGGGCGCCCGATATTATCTACAATAATGGTCAGTATTATTTATATTATTCGGTATCGGCATTTGGTAAAAATACCTCGTGTATTGGAGTCGCCACAAACAGCACCCTCAACCCTGAAGACACCGATTATAAGTGGGTTGATCACGGAATAGTAATTCAGTCAGTACCGGGAAGAGATGACTGGAATGCCATTGATCCGGCTATTGCTTTTGATAACGACGGGCAACCATGGATGTCTTTCGGATCGTTTTGGAATGGCCTAAAACTCGTAAAATTAAACAGCGACCTAAAAACCATTGCGCAACCCGAAGAATGGCACACTATTGCAAAACGGCAAAGAAGTTTTGATATTGAAGAAGCAGATGCAGGAGATGGTGCAATAGAAGCACCGTTTATCTTTAAACGGAATGGGTATTACTACCTTTTTGTTTCTTTCGATTATTGTTGCCGTGGAGCCGAAAGCAACTATAAAATTATGGTCGGTCGCGCAAAAAACATCGAGGGCCCTTATTTAGATAAAAATGGAACATCGATGCTAAACGGTGGAGGGTCGCTGGTGCTTAAAGGCAATGAAAACTGGTATGGCATTGGGCACAATGCAGCCTATACTTTTGATGGAAAAGATTATTTGGTATGCCATGGCTACGACAAACACGACAATGCCAGGCAAAAACTGATTATAAGGGAAATACAGTGGGATAAGAACGACTGGCCTGTGGTTGATCAAACGAAATAACGATTTGCCGAATGTTTAGCAGCCTGTTTTAAAAGCATCTGCCCAACCGTTGTGGGTTAAAATTATCTATTAGAAACATACATAAATAACTGAATCATGTTAAAATTAAGAATCACATTAGCTGCTTTATTTCTGTTTGCAGTTTCGGGGTCTTTTGCACAAAGTACACTTACGCTGCATACCGATCAGGCAGAGACAAAAATCAACAAAGAAATTTACGGGCACTTTGCCGAGCACCTTGGCCGCTGTATTTACGGTGGTATTTATGTTGGAGAAAATTCCGACATCTCGAATACCCGTGGTTTCCGCGACGATGTAATTGTTGCACTTCAGGAAATGGATATTCCGGTATTACGCTGGCCCGGAGGATGTTTTGGTGATACCTACCACTGGAAAGACGGAATTGGCCCAAAAGACGAACGCCCTTCAATGGTAAATATTCACTGGGGAGGAGTTACCGAAGACAACAGTTTTGGAACACACGAATTCCTCGATTTTTGTGATATAATTGGTGCCGAACCATATATCAATATTAATGTTGGATCGGGAACCGTGCGGGAAGCTTCGGAGTGGGTGGAATACGTTACATCATCGAACGTTAGTCCAATGACCGACCTGCGTAAAAAGAACGGTCGTGAAGAGCCATGGGATGTAAAATACTGGGGAATTGGTAACGAAAACTGGGGTTGCGGTGGAAACATGACCCCAGAATATTATTCTGATTTATACAATCGTTTTGCCAGCTACTGTGGTGGTGCCGAGTATAAAATTGCCGGGGGTCCCAACGTTGCCGACTACAACTGGATGGAAGTGGTAATGCAAAAAACCATGCGTCACCCACACCTGGTTCAGGGTGTTTCGTTGCATGCTTACACCTTTACTACTGCGTGGGAAGATAAAGGACATGCCACCGATTTTGGCGAAAAAGAGTGGATTTCGGTACTGAATAACACGCTGAATATGGAAACGCTTGTTAACCGTCATTCAACCATTATGGATAAATACGACCCTAACAAACGCGTTGGTTTAATCGTTGACGAGTGGGGAAACTGGTTCAATGTGGAAGAAGGTACAAATCCGGGATTCCTTTACCAGCAAAACACCTTGCGCGATGCGTTGGTAGCAGGTATCAACCTGAATATATTTAACAACCACGCCGACCGTGTTAAAATGAGTAACATTGCACAAACCGTAAACGTTTTGCAATCCGTGATTCTTACCAAAGAAGACGAAATGGTGCTGACACCAACATACTACGTATTTAAAATGTACAGCGTTCACCAGGATGCAATGCTTCTTCCGGCAAACCTGAAAACAGGAAAATATGAAGCTGACGGAAAATCAGTGCCGAATGTACATGCTTCGGCTTCAACAAAAGATGGTGTAGTTTCAATTACTCTTTGTAACCTGAATCCGAACAAAAGTGAAACAATCGAAATTGAAGTAACCGGAGATGATTTCTCATCAGCAAACGGACAAATTATCACTTCTGACAAGATGAATAACTATAATGATTTTGGCAGGCAGGAAACGGTAAGCTTAAAAGACTTTGATGTAGCAAAACCAAAAAACGGTAAGTTGACCGTTGAGCTACCATCAAAATCAGTTGTTTTGGTACAATTGCAATAAGCGATTATCGTTTTATAAAATAGAAAAGGAAGCCATGTTGCTTCCTTTTTTTATGTGCATGTAGTTGTATGTATTGTTCTTACGGATCGGCCACTCTCCTACTTTTCAGCATTATTGTCTTCCCCCACCAGGTCCACCTCTACGGTTGGCTCTTCTTTCTTCCATTAATTTTTCATATTTGGCAAATTGTTCTTCCGTCAGGATCTTCTTCATTTCTTTATGCTGATTTTCTCTCCAATCGCGCATCTTTTCACCCATTTTGCTTCGGTCTTCTTCGCCATTCATTTCCTGGCGTAAAGTCGACATGTCTTTGTATGATTTTAACAGAACTTTTTCCATTTTTTCAGCCTGCGTATCATTCAATTCCAGATCCGTTTTAAATTGCGCCGTTTGCCTTTTCGCCATTTCCTCGGGGTTAAACTGACGTTGTCCTCCTCTGTTTTGGGCCATAGCCATTGTTGTTCCTACCAGAACAACTACCAATAAAAATGCTAATTTTCTCATGAGACTTGTTTTTAAGTGAAAAATCAAGAGATTAGACTAGACAAGATATGTTTAGTTTAACAGTTGGAGATAGCTTAAATTTCAAAACTTAAATTTAAGCCAACAATATCGCCAGATAGCCAATGATTCAGGACTTGACGTTTTTGCAGTGCATAATAAATTTTTATCTCTATGTGCTCCTTTTCAAAAGCTGTTAATCCCGAATAAAAACGAGCCAAATGTGTGCCCTCACCATTTAGTTTAATAAACGCTTCTTCCTGCAAATAAAATTGCAGTCCCCAATCGGTAATCGCAGGGAATTTTATTCGTAACGAATACCTGTATCTAAAATAGTTATTAAGCGATTTATAGGTTCTGTATTCAAAGCGGTTATAAAGGTCTAATTCAAAATTTTCAAGGTCTTTTCCGAAGTCTGCATAAATCATAGTGCGGTTCTCCTGCAACCATTCACCAATCTGAAGGTTTGTTGAACTCACACGAAAACCGGCACCATATTCCAGCCAGTTTAAAACCTGGTGACCAATAAATATTTCACCGTATTTTAAATCGAGTGTATTTCGTTTAGGTGAATAATGCATTTTCTCGGCAACAGTAATGCTTATTTTTTCCCAGGGGGCTATCTCAACCTGATTTTTATTCCAAAGTTCAAATGAGCGCTCTTGTGCAAAACTGCTAACGCCTGTAAGAATCAACAATAATATTACGTACAATTTTTGCATGGATGTAAAAATAGAAAACAATATATTTTCCTTAACAGAATTTATAATTTAATGTCGCTTTTCATTTCAAATGTTAAAATTGGCAATTCAGGTAAAAACATTCTCACATCAGGTAATACTATATAAATAAGAACTAAAAGCTTTGTATATTTGGAACAAAATCGTCGAATAAAGTAAATGATTATGAGCGCGAACTCGAAACAACAAATTATTGAAGCTGCTGGAATTGTTTTTGAACGTTTTGGTTTTAAAAAAACAACCATGGACGACATAGCCTATGCTGCAGGCAAAGGAAAAAGTTCGCTATACTATTATTTCAAGAATAAAGAAGAGGTTTTTGAAGCTGTTGTAGCGCATGAAGCAAAACAATTGGTAGCCGAAATAAACAAGGCAATAAATGCGTCGCACTCGGCAGTCGATAAGTTAAGAAGCTATGTGAATATTCGCATGAAACGTTTTGTACAAAGGGGCAACCTGGCAACGGCCTTAAACGACAATTTTTTGGCAACTTTTTCTTTTATTGAAAAAATACGGAATAATTACCGGGATTTTGAAATAGAAATGATTGCTGGAATTATAAACGAAGGCATTGAAAGAAAGGAATTTAAACCTGTTGATACCAATTTTACCAGTGAGGCAATTCTTACCTGTATGATTGGTTTTGAGGTTCCCTTGTTAACCAAATCGAAAACCAGCGAGGAATCGATAATAAGGATCAATAATGTAATCGACATGTTTTTTTACGGGATTTGTACTTAATTTTTTTGCATCAACATTCGAATATTTTAGATAATAGTTTAAATTATACAAGTTAGTATTGAATAGAAAACAGAATTAAAAAATGAAACAGAAAACAAATGATTCAGGAAAAACACTCTACAGCTTAATGCTGATAGTTGTTTTAACAATGGGGCTTTCACTGGCCTCAAAAGCCCAGATGAGTTACGGAATTAAAATTGGTGCCGGTGCTGCCTGCCAGTCTGATTTACTGGAACTGGCCAATAACTGCGATGTGCTTTTTAGCCCAACAATAGGCCTTGTTGGAAAATACCAGATTACCGAAGGTTTTGCAGTAAAGAGTGGTTTGGAGTACCAACAAAAGGGACGCAGCTTTACCGAAGAGAATGTGGATGTAACAAACAAACTTCAGTATTTATCGATGCCGGTAAAAGCTGAATTTTCGGCAGGAGAAAAAGCCGGGTTTAAAAAAGGACAACGTCTGTATTTTGCTATCGGCCCCTACTTAAGCTACATACTTGATGCTGACGGTGAGTTGGATGGTGTAAAAGTCGATATGAAAAGCGATACCAAAGATTTTGATGCCGGTTTGGGCCTGGAACTGGGAATGCAGTTTCCGGTATTCAACCAGAAAGCGTTACAGGTAGGATTAAATTACGATATGGGATTTGTAGAAGTCTATAAATCAGAACCCGATCTGCACAACAAAATGGCATCAATAAGCCTGGGATTACTGTTTTAGAAGATAATTGCCACGCAAAAAAAGAAACATAAAAAAGCCGGCTAAGAAATTCTTAGCCGGCTTTGCTTTATACTAGTAGTATATTATTTTTTCTTTGGTGCCTGCACCCCGCGTTGTTTCGCCATTTCTTCCAAACGTTTCTGGAAATTCGACTGCTTTTTCGCCGGTTTCTTTTTATTGGCTTGCAACTGTGCTCTAATCTTCTCATCATCAACAAACGAGCGAATCAGGTAAGTCTGGCCAATAGTAATCAAGTTAGCAAGGAAATAATAGTAGCTCAAACCTGATGGATAACTGTTCAACAGGAAGAAGAACATTACCGGCATAATGTACATCATGGTTTTCATTCCCGGCATTGCCTGGCTTGAAGTAGCCGATTGGCTTAGCTTAGTTGAAATGATTGTTGTGATGGTCATTAATATGGTAAATAAACTAAGGTGGTTACCCATAAAGTCTCCGATAAGTGGAATGGTAAAATCCCAGCTCAGAATCGAATCGTATGTTGATAAGTCATTTGCCCACAAGAAACTTTCTCCTCTTAACTCAATAGAGGTTGGGAAGAAAAAGAACATGGCAAACAAAATCGGCATTTGTAATACCATTGGTAAACAACCTCCCATTGGGTTTACTCCGGCCTTTCGGTAAAGTGCCATAGTTGCCTGCTGTTTTTCCATTGCTTTTTCCTGCCCCGGAAACTTGGCATTTATTTCATCAACCTCAGGCTTTAAAGCACGCATTTTTGCCTGCGACATGTATGATTTGTAGGTAAACGGGAACAGTACCACTTTAATCATCAGCGTAAGCAGCAGAATGATGATACCAAAGTTATCGATAGAACGACGTAACCAGTTAAATACCGGGATAATTACGTAACGGTTTACCGGACGTACAATGGCGTATCCCAAATCGATCTGGCGTTCCATATCAAGCCCGTATTGTTTTAGGGTTTGATAGTGGTTCGGTCCAAAATAAAACTGCATACCAACCTTTTCACTTTGTGTTCCGTTGAAAGGAATGGCAATATCAGCTTTGAAATTTCCCAAATAATTCTGGTTGTCTTCGTAATCGTACTTCTCCTGGCGTACCTGGGCATTTGGGAATGCTTCGTCGCCAATTATTGTAGAGTTAAAGAATAACTGCTTAAAACCGATCCATTTAACACTTGTTGAAAGGTTTTCTTCGTCCGATTTGTTTTTATCCAGGTTGTCGACCTCGTCTTCAAAAAACTTATAGGTCATATAAGTATAACGGTCTTCGCCAAAACGCGAATAGTGTTCCTGACGTGGCACATCAAAAGCCCAACTAAAATTAAGGTACGATTGATTTCGTGAAATATAGCTGTCCATACCCTGCATATTCACGTCAAAATCAACCATAAACGAGTTGTATGCCAGGGTATAAACGTACTCGATGAATTTACCGGGAGCAACTTCCAAACGGAAAGTTACCGACTCGGTTCCACCCGGATTTTCTTTGTTAAACTTAGTTCTTCCTTCATCTCCTTTTGGTACTTTTGGACCGCTTACCACAACATCTTTTGCACCACCAACCTGATTAAAGTAAAGGTTATCAGTGGTTATGCTTCTGTTTTGCGCAAAGAAATTCAGACCAAACAGCGTTTCCGACCCATCAAAAAGAACTAATTGTGTTGAATCATATCTTTCGTAGTCTTTCAACTCCACCGAATAAATACGTCCTCCTTTGTTTGAGAAGGTAATTTTAACCTGGTTATTTTCGAGGGTGGTAAACTCTTCGGTACCAACCGATGCGGCTCCGAAAACACCAAGTTCCTCGGTTTTTTGCTGCATTATTTGATTCTGAACTGCAGTGTCGGCTTTCATGGCCGCATTTTGCATTTCTTGCTGTTCCTGCATTTTCTGCAGCTCCAGCGCTTGCTGTGCTTCAACTTGTGCTATGGAATCGCGTCGTTGCCTTGCAGCTTCAACTTCTTCTTTTGATGGCTGGTTGATCAATGAAAATACAACCAAAATCACAAAGATTAAAACGATTCCAATAATCGACTTTCTATCCATTTTTTATTTTTCAGGTAATGAGTTCTTAATAAAATCAATAAACAACGGATGGGGATTTAATACCGTACTTCTGTATTCCGGATGGAATTGCACACCCACAAACCATTTGTGTTCTGGTATTTCAACAATTTCTACCAGGTCGGTTTCAGGATTAATTCCTGTTGGTATCATTCCGGCGTCGATGTATTGCTGACGGTATGTTTCGTTAAATTCGTAACGATGACGGTGTCTTTCGTGAACCGTTAATTTATTGTATGCTTTGCTTACTTTTGAGTTCTCGTCGATAATACGACATTCGTAAGCACCCAAACGCATTGTTCCACCGTAATTGGTAATACCTTTTTGTTGTTCCATAAGGTCGATTACCGGATGTGGCGTTTTTGGATTCATTTCTGATGAGTCTGCATTTTCAAGATTAATTACATTTCGCGCAAACTCAATAACGGCAACCTGCATACCTAAACAAATTCCCAGGAAGGTAATGTTGTTTTCGCGGGCATACTGTGCAGCCAGAATTTTTCCTTTCATTCCTCGATGACCAAATCCCGGAGCAATGATAATTCCGTTCATCGGTTTCAATTGCTCGTCAATATTCTCGGCATTCAATTCTTCCGAGTGAATCCAGTTAATATTTACTTTGCATCTGTTTTCAGCTCCGGCGTGTACCAAAGCTTCAGCAATTGATTTATAAGCGTCGTGTAATTCTACATATTTTCCAACCAAACCAATTTCAACGGTTTGTGTCGGGTTTTTATGACGTGCAAGGAAATCATTCCAGGCTGAAAGATCAATTTCTTCGTTAATGGTTAATCCCAGCTTATTCAGTACTGTGATATCCAGCTTTTCTTCCAACATTTTTAACGGAACATCGTAAATTGTTGGCACGTTAACCGACTGAATTACAGATTCTAATCCCACATTACAAAACAATGCAACTTTTTGGCGAACCGATAATTCGATATCGTGCTCGGTACGAAGAACCAGAATATCGGGTTGAACTCCGGTTTCGAGCAACATTTTAACCGAGTGCTGTGTTGGCTTGGTTTTTAATTCGCCTGTAGCCGACAGGTATGGAACCAGTGTTAAGTGAATAACCATTGCACGGCTTCCCAATTCCCATTTTAACTGACGAACTGCTTCAATATAAGGTAACGATTCAATGTCGCCTACCGTACCGCCAATCTCAGTGATCACGATATCGTATTTACCTTTTGATCCCAGTATTTTTATTCTCCGTTTTATTTCGTCGGTAATGTGAGGAATAATCTGAACGGTTTTTCCCAG
>NZ_JBFHGM010000175.1:0-11067 GCF_041583095.1 Draconibacterium sp. | reverse complement strand
ATTAAATTTTAATCCTCGCCTTTTAATGTATGGGATACCCGATACCGTTTCTTCTAGCTCAGGGATTCTATTTTCAACAACTATCATTTCAGCCAGTTCCAATCCACCATACATGAGGCCAGTTTCGTCGCCCCCACTCACTACAATTTTTTTGTTTTCCTTATTAATTGTGTAGGCTTGCTCCTTCAGTGTTGTATCGATTTTCAAGACTACCTGGGTTCTGGTGGTCGTTTCCAACCCCTGGATTGCTCTACAAATATGTTCAGATGCAAATTGTGCCTGTTGTGAACTGGTTAAAATTTCAAAAACGTTAGTATTATTTGCCTTACAGGACAATAAACAGATTAGAATAATAATCGGAGCTAATTGGTTTAGTTTAATCATTATAATTGGTTTACAACAAAACAAAAAAAGAACAATTCACTTTAAATGAATTGTTCTTTTGTTCTGAAATCTACCTCAGCTGTACAGGAGTATTTATTAGATAAAGAAATTTAAAACTCCCGAATTTCAATATCTTTAAACCGAATATAATTGTTTGAATGTTTATGCAACTGGAGGGCAATGTGCCCACTACTGGAGACTTTGTTTTTTACATGATCATCATTGTCTAAAATTCCTGTTCCATCATAATCGGCTACTTTTACATTATTTACGAAAGTGGTGATATGATTTCCATTACAAATGATGCGCATATCATTCCAGCCTGGCTCTTCATCTTCCTTGTAATACACCACCTTTTGAGGAGCATATTCTTCTTCAGAGATTTTCCAATCAGGCAAATCGGGGAAAATCCAACGACGCGTTCCACGAGTTTCATCGTAAATAAAACCGTTACGCCACGGTCCGCTGGGGTGAATATCAATTTGAGGTCCATCGAGCCAACCAACATAATCCTCGTCAACTTTTGCTTTTTCATCGTACCGACTTCGAATCTGAACTCCTGCATTTCCCTCGTTCTTCTCCGAAGCCTGAAATTTTAAACGCAGTTCAAAATCGGCAAACTCATCGATGCTCTGCAACCATATATATTGATGGTCGGTATTTCCTTTGGTGTCGCAAAGTATAGTACCATTATCTACCGTCCAATACTTTTTCTCTCTATCGACCTTGACACACTTAACTTCCCACCCTTCAAGACTGGTTCCATTAAAAAGAGTTTTCCAATTGTGTTGTGCTGAGAATACCTCTATCGTATTCATATTGCCACCTCCTTTGTTCGGACTACCAGCTGCAATATAAATATTGTTGTCATAAACTATTGCTCCACTTCCATGTCGCCCATGAACGAGAGAAGACAGTTGCTCCCATTTTCCTGTTTTTATGTCAAAACATTGAGTTTCGAAATAGGCTTGCGGGCGACTTCCTTCACCTCCAAGGTAGAATAATTTATTATCGATTTCAACCAAACCTCCAGCGGCAGTTGGAACAGGCAATTCCTCTTTTAATGTCGTCCATGTTTCTTGCTGAAAATCGTAAACATCTACCTCAGGAACGGTTGCGGTGAAAAATGCCCCGAAATTATCAGGTTGATGCACACTTGTATTTCTTCCCCCTACGCAGTATAGTTTGTCTTTTACTACAATTGCAGGGAAATGATCTCTAACATGTGGCGCTTTAGTTAAAACTTTCCACTCTCCGGTTTTTAAATCGAAACTATCGAAATAATTATTTGTCCCACTGGTGTGACCATATTCAATTCCTCCAACTATGTAAATTTGATCGTTATACACGACAGCTCCCGATCCTCCTCTTCGTCGATCTATCGGAATCTCAGCTCCTTTTTCCCATTTATCAGTTTCCGGATAGTATATCCATATGTTTTCAAGAGGTAACTCTTTCGGATATTTCCCGGTCATGGCACCCATTAAATAAATAGCATCGCCATAAACCACTGCCTGGAAATGGTGTATTTCCATAGGCGATTCTCCTTTGGTTTCCCAGCAGTTTGTTTCCGGGTTGAATACGTTTACAGGGTTTATTCCCCGCCCTCCCAACAGATAAAACTTACCATTATACTCAACAAAGGCATTTTCGTGGCGGCCTTTAGCTTCTCCAGTGGCATCAATGGTTGTCCATCGATAATCCGACATTGGCTGCGAATAGCTAACTCCGGTAATAAAAAGAAGCGTTGCAGTCAGCAAAAGAAAAAAAGTCTTTTCATTCATTTTTGTTTTATTCATATTGTTTGAAGATACAAATACTTCAGTTGACAATTACCTTACAAACCTGCATTTGTATTCCACTTTTAGCTTGCATAAAATAAATCCCCTTCTCATAATCAGATAAATTGATCAAAATAAATGATGTTGAATAATTGATGGCTCTAATAAGTTTTCCAGAAATATCGTACAAACGTAGCTGGCCCTTTCCTTCAAGTCCTGAAATTTTGACGAAGGAATCGCTAGGATTCGGATAGACCTTCATCGTTTTACCAATTTGTGGACCGGTTTTGGCCGAAGTTATCGTTGATAGCAAAGTCGAATCAATCGGCATATCAAAATAGTCATCGCCTTCTGCAAAAGTTACTTCAATAGTGTGATTTTGTTGAACATCTTCGAATAGTAACATTTGTTTGCGACCGACACTTTGCCCATCTACCTTAACTTCCTTAATTTTAAAGCCTTCGAGGGGTTGAAAAGAAACAGTTTGAGATGTCCCTCCCGGACAATCAATTAGCCCTGCATTTCCTCTGGGGAAACACTGGCCACCTTCACCACACACCACATTAATTTTGTAAAGCTCACCGCTGGTGTTAAAAGTAATATTCCGAACATATTTGTCAACGTCGGTATTTACCTCGTTCGAGCCTTGCAAATTAAGGCTGAAATAGTTTTTGTAATTATCGAAGGTTACCAAGGTACCATCAACAACAAAATTGGTAAACGTAAAATTCTCAACCCATGCGATACGATTATCACGTTTCAGTCCTTTTAATCGATTTAACTGAACCTCACCATTTGTGCGCTGAAAGGGGTAATCTGCTTTTATATTAATAAACCTAAAATCGCGAAACCAGGTGTCGTAATTAGTGGACGTTCCTTCATCAAGAATCTGTGCATCTACCAGATTGGTTATAGGGTGGTCAATATGAATATTTTTGAGCTCAATATTATGGGTTTGTATACCAAAATCGGCTTGCGAGCCAACAACGCCATCGTTGTTTGAATACCTGTTTTTGGTTTCGGAGTTAATGATATGATTATTCTGAAACCACCAGCCTTGGCCCCCCAAAGAGCTCCACGAAATCATTCCCACTGAACCGTTAAACATGGGCCAGATAACTGAATTTTTAAACATATGATTGCCCCGTGTATAGTCATAATCATCCATGGTTTTTATAAAAATTTCATCAACCACTGTACCGTCTCCCGGCCGAACACCATCGTTATTATAGTTAAAGCCCAAAATTTTAATATTCTTAATCAATCCTCTTTTTCCCGATGGACAGGTGTGGTGAAAAGGTTCGATAATACAAACGCCATCCATTCGAATATCATCGCAGCCAATTAAATCTACAAAAGCTTCTTTTGTAGCAGTTCGGTGCACCCAATTCCCTTCGTTATCAAATTCAGGAATCAGTATTTCATGAAACAAATGATCGCGACCCGATATTACTCCACGGCCGTAAATCCATACGTTTTCATGACCACGACCATTAAAACAGCCACGCACATACGCCCCGGGAGCCAAATAAATTTTTTGAGATTTATTCAATCTTAGCTGACCATGGTAAAGCGGTGAAGCTTCCATATCATCAGGATTGGTTAGAAATTCCTGTCTATTATCCTTATGCTCTTTCATCTTGTGGTCGCCTGCTGGAAAGTATATGATATCGGCATTTCTTATGGTTTCAATATCAGTATCATTGTTCCAAACTACCACGCCCTGATCGGTTGGAAGAGGAATATCGTAACCGGCCTCACTCTCGGGGTTATCGGCAAAAAGCATTAATCCGTGTTTTATATGCGTACCACCTGCCCCGTCGCTATCGCGATTGTCTGCCGACATAAAATTCACACTAATGTAGCCCCATTCTTTTATGGCAAAACGTACCACCTGCCCATCGAAATAATGCGGGTTGATGTTGTAAGCTTTTGGAGTAATTTCCACTCTTGTTGCCAATTCTCCGAATAACTTTGTTACTTCTATTTCAATGGGACCACTAAAAGCGAAGGGAGCAAACGAAGTTATTCGATCACCGGTAATATTAAAAGCACTGGACTGTTCGCCACAAATTGGATGTTCGTATGGTTCGCGAGGAACCACATTTAATGAAGTTATTTCGTGCCAGCTCCCTTGGATTCCATCTTCGTTTAAAACACGCGCCCTTACAGCATATTGTTCTGAAATGATTTCGGGATCGGAACTTGGAAATGGATAAACTTCAAGTTGAGCATTTGAACTGAAAGTTATCGCAAAAAATAAAATGGTAATAAATATTTGTTTCATTGGTAATAGCTTATATTATCACCAAAAGTCGCGAAGGTTAACTGTTTGATATTGTTTATGCGTCTTTTTGTTTTGTTTTATTGTACACAATACGGGCATAAAGTAAGCTAACAACCCATTTTGAAAGGATTCAATCATTTAACCAACTGAATACAACAAACCACACAACATACTAAATATCAAACGAATAAAAAACATCTGCCGCAACTAACATGCTATTCCAATTCCTACAAATTACTCTTTAGAGTATTTAATGCCTGTCGTAAAGCGGCTTTGTCCTGATCTGAAATACCATTAATTTTTAGTGCATCCTGATACAATTTAATGGCCAGTTCTTTTTTACCATCACGCCAGTAAATATCAGCAAGGAAGTTCATAGCAGGCAAAAATTCAGGTGTACCTTTCACCATTTTCTCCAACATTCTAATGGCTTCTGATTTTTGTCCGTTTTGCATTTGGTAATACGCAAGGGTATAACCATAATCCGAATTATCTGGACTAGCCTTATATGCAGCCTCTGCATATTTGACAGCACCTGACAGATCGCCCTTATTGGCCAAAATTACACACAGGTTCTTGGCTGCCACTGCTTGCTGTTCAGGATTTGCTTCGAAAGCTGTTAGAAGGGCTTTTTCTGCTTCATCCATCCGGTCCTGTTCGGCCAATAACAAGCCTAAGTTAAGGTTCGCGGCTTCGTTTTTTGGATCAAAATCCAGTACCCTTTTTAGATTTTGTTCGGCCTTTTCGTTGTTGCCAACATACGAATATAGAACACTGCTGTTTATTAGTGGCAGAACCGATTCCGGATAAAGACGGGCTGCCGTTTCGTATGAACTTAATGATTGACTCACTTCTCCTTTGTTCTGATGATAGAGCCCCATATTATAATGATTACTCCAGCTATCAAGTCGAGAAGTCATTGATGCTACATACTCTTTCTCTGCATCGGCAATAATTGTCCGTTGTTCTGAAGTAAATTGATCTTGTGGAAAAGATAAAATAGCATTGGCAGCCTGTACACGCACTAAACGGATATTATCCTGACACGCTTTCAGCAAGGCATATTTCACCTTTTCTGTAATAATGCCTCCCAAACCATATGCTGCCGATGAGCGCACAAGTTCCGATTTATTATTCAATGCATCAATCAATACTTCTGTTTTTGATGCACTGGGGAAATTACCCAACAAACGAATAAGCGAATTAGCTACTACTTCGTCTGTTTCCGGATTGCGGATGTATTCATACATTTTTTCTACATTTTCCCAATTCATATCACGGGCTTCTTTAATCATTTGTGCCCATTGCAGAGTTTCTTCCTGGTAATCACCATTAGGACGAGCCTTTACAATTTGATTAGCCCATTCTGGAGATTTATCCTTATGACATTGATTACAAGCATTTGGCGATCCAAACTTAATGGTAGCCTCGGGCATTGGAGGCCTGAACGAGTGATCACTACGTAGAAAACGCCCCACAAATTCGCGCTTTGGCATGTGGCAACTTAAACAGGTCAACCCAACTTCTTCCGGATGGCCAGTATGCGTTTCCATATCCTTAATACGATTAGTATGACAGTTTAAACAAGCCTGGTTCGGATTGTCTCTATTTCTATCTCGCCCACTTGAGGTGTGACAGGTAACACAATGTAAATCGCTCATTTCTATACAAGGATTCATCATCCATTCGGTCATTGTATAATTCTCCCCAAGCGAACGTCCATCGGGATAAAAATCTCGATCCTCGAGCGTTGTCAGATTATAATTATCGAAAAACTTATCACCGGGCATAAAACTTGGAGTAATTGGATTCATTTTCGCATGACAAGGTGCACAGGCAGCATTGTTCTGTTCCTGTGTAAAAACCTTTGTACTGATTAATCCAAGTTTATCAGCCTCCTCCCCTTCTTTTAAGGCTTTGAAAATACGTACGTGTTCTCCTGCCGGCCCGTGACAAGTCTCACAGTTAATACCAGGTTCTTTCCATGTTGTATGATACGTATCAGTTTTCAAATCAAAATTGGTACTTAACTGGCTAATATGACAGCTGTAACATCCTGTATTAAAAGCAAACATATCATCTTTCCAAGGCAGAGCTTCGTCATCCGGATACTCGTCACTAAAATGACGCATACCCGCCATAGGATAATTAAACCATTCCTCACGGTTTGCATCATAAGCTAATGGAATATTCTGAAGTTTCCCCTTCTCAAAAGGAGTTAGAAAAGTGTATACATTATGTCCCCCCATAGCATAGATTACATCATAAGTTGCAACAAGTTTTTCTCCATCGTACTCGTACATCATCATTGTTGAGTCTTTAAACTCCACATGAAACTGATGCCCTTCAACGTCAATTGATTCACTGTTTGGCACACTATGTTTTGCCATGAATTCAGCATTTATTGGCATCATCGCCTGTGCATGATACGATGGTTGCCACAGCTTATAGAAGTTCTCGTGGCATTCGATACAACTTTCCGATCCGGTAAACTCATTGCTCTGTTCTTTTTGCGCTTGTGTACAAGACAATATTGTAAGCAACAAAATAAATCCATATAAAAATTGAATTTTCTGAAAAGACATAGGCAAAATTATTGCAAACGTTAACGAATATTATATACTTTTTATAGTATTGCTACTGATTTTATGAAAAATCTATTAATCATTCTTTTCCATCAAGTCTTCATCAAAATCAGACATGTTAATCCATCCTGGCTCTAGTTTCTCACCATTCATATAGCGATTGTAGAAGTTACGATCGGCACCGGAATACTCATAATTATCAAATACATCCCCGTTACCCAGAATTCTTGGATCATTTTGTTTTGTCAACTTCATTTTCATTTCATTGGACATCTTTTCTTTTAGTCCTGTGAATTCAACACTATCAGCCAGATTTTTCATACAGAACGGATCTGTATTAATATCATATAATTCTTCAGAAACGCGTTTACCAAAATTAAGTTGCCAATATTCCATTATTCCTTTTTTACGGCGCGTGTCTAAAATATATGTTTTTGTTGGGCTACCATCACAATTCAGGTAACCTGTTTCTGGATTCCCCAGTGGCCAGCGATCAGTTTTAAAGTTATGAAGATAAAGAAATCCGTTTTTAATTAATCCCCTAACCGGATATCCTTCATCCTTTGGACGACCAATATCATGGCGTTCTTTACCAACTAACACAAAATTGCGTTCTTCTGTTATTGTTCCTTCCTTTTCTGAATAAAAAATATCGGTCAAACTTTTTCCGGTCACAGGTTGCATTCCGGTCGCCTCAGCAGTCAATCCCGTTAGTTCAAGGTAGGTTGGTGTAAAATCAATGAAGTTAACAAAATCATCCACCACCCTACCAGGATTTTTTATTCCCTTAGGCCACATTATGGCAAGAGGCAAATGATTTGAGTATTCGTAAACCTGTCCTTTAATTCGAGGGAAAGGCATGCCGTTATCCGCCGTAACAATCACAATGGTATTATCTAGCTCACCAATCTCTTCCAGTTTTTGAAGCATCCTTTGGAGGTGGCTATCGAAATATTCAATCTCGAATGCATAGTCGAGCATGTCTTTTCGAATTGTATCGGCATCGGGCCAAAATGGTGGTATTTCATCAACTTCATCGATTGTTTTACCACCGTATTTTATACCCGCTTCAAATTCATAGGCGCGGTGCGGCTCGGTACTTCCATACCAAAAACAAAATGGCTCGCCTTCAGGACGTTTTTCAAGAAAATCTTCAAAATTTTTAGCATAATCGATATTCGAGATATGTTTGGCCGGTGGTGTTGTTTTAAACTTATCGAATTTAGGTCCGGTAAGTTCGCGTTTTTTTCCATCTATTTTTCCGGGATTACCTGGTGCCCAACCTTTGGCTACACTTCCTACCCAATACCCGTTTTCACCCAAAACTTCGGCATAGGTTTTAAATTTTGCCGGAAAATATGGAAAATGATTGGCCGCGTCTTCCAGTTGCCAGCTGTTTCTGCCGGTTAATATACAGGATCGTGACGGAGCACATTTTGCATTTGGAGTATAAGCATGTGTAAATAAAATTCCATGCTCAGCCACCCGGTCAAAAGCCGGCGTGTTTACCCAACTGCAACCATATGCGCCGAAATGCTTCCAGGAAGCATCGTCTGCAATTGCAAAAAGGATGTTGGGACGAGGTTGTTTTTTCTCTTCCTGTTTACAGGAAAATACAACTAAGATTAGAAAAAAAAGATAGCTAAAATGCTTCATAATTTTACAATTTATAAATTACCTTAATTCTTCCAGATAGCCCATATTGGAGTTGTGGAAACATTTTCCTTATAACGTTTAAAGAGGATGCTCCCGTTACCGGGGTACATCCTCTCTTCCAAGGTTTCTACCTAAACCAATTAAACCTAACCTACCTATATTTTCGCATTGCGATTATCGCTATTCGATTTAGTTTTGGATAGTAATTGAAAATTCTTCATATTCCATATTGTTGTCACGGTAAACCAATTGGTCTACTGCGTGGTGAGTAACACCATTTACAGTATAATAATAGTCCAAATTCAATGTCATGTGTCCACGTTCTCCCCAAACCACAGCATCCGGATCGTCGGCATTTACAAATGTTCCTGTTCCTGTTACTGTTTCATCTCCGATTGCTGAAGAAATGGTAATATTGCCTGACTCGTTAAACGTTAACTCCACTTTAAAATTGTCGCCCTGATTTTGACCACCCAGACGATCCATATAACAGGTTGTCATCGATTTTGTGGTCAACGAGGTCAATAGATCTTGCTCAACATAATCCGCTTTATAAGTAAATGTTTCCACTACATTTCCACTCTCATCCAAAGTTTCGTCAACACCGCTATGTAAGAACATTCCGTGATAAGGATTTATGTATTTAATTGCGAAAAGTGTATAATCCTTTGGTTCAAAACCAGGCATCCAGTCCGATTTTACACGGCGGTCGGCTGAAGAACCAATTTCCGGAAGTGGTGTACCGGCTAAAACTGAATCCTCTGTACTCTGTTCAATCACTAATGGAATAACATAGTTCACCGCTGTTGAAAGTGTATCAGCAAAAAATGCATCGGTCAAATTCACACGTAATTTTCCGTTAAAACTTCCTGCCGGAATTGTGATTTTTGAAAATTCAACGCCTTCGTAATAGTTTGATGGAAGTATTTGCACTGGTCTGCCACCAACAAAAGCATTCTCGACCAACTCAGGTGCCATGCGAATATTTACCACGCGTTCTTTTGTGTTTTCGTACATACCACCAACAGATGCCCCTATACTAAAGGCATGCTCCAAATCGATACTGTTATCCGAACGGCTTTCGCCCAGAGCCAGCGTTCTTGCCGGGTATTGAATCGGGAAGTATACGGTTTGAAAATCAAAATCTTCAAATTCGTTTTCCTGATTTTCGCAGCTGAACAAAGCAACTGCAAATGCGATTAATATTAAATATTTTTTCATTGTATTCATTTTTAATATCCCTCATTTTGAATTAGATCGTATTTCAGTGTTTCAGCATAAGGAATGGGACCGAATTTATGATGCGAATCATAGTTTCTTGCTTCAACATTTACAACCGACATCGTAACCTGGTCAGGAGCAATGCTAATTCCTTTTGCAGTCTCATTCATTACATCGGTTAATCCCCAACGGCGGATATCCCAGAAACGATGTCCTTCGAAACACAATTCAATTCGTCGTTCGTTACGAATAACTTCGCGTAAACCTGCTTTATCCAAACCAGCCAAATACGTATTCGGTATGCCGGCACGGTGCCAAAGGGCTTCAATTATTTGTACAGCTGCATAACCACCAATAACATCATTCGGGCCTACTGCTTCATTGGCAGCTTCAGCAAAGTTTAACAATGCTTCAGTATAACGTGCATAAGTATAAAAATGCTGACCTCCAACAGGGCTCGAAAGTGCAGGATCAATGTCAACTCCTTCTTGTAAAAATTTACGAAGGTAGTATCCTGTTTTTGTGGAGAATTTATCGGTTCCTGGCGCATCAATGCCACTTCCACTGTAAGTGTAAATTGTACCACCATGATACGATGTGCCGTTGTAAAGGATATATTTCGCTAAACGAGGATCACGGTTTTCATAAGATGCTCCTGGTTGGGCGGGTGTGCCATCGGCCATTGGAAACGCATCAACCAAATTCTGACTTGGCCCAGTTTTCCCTTCGCCAAACAAGGATGGAGGGAAATTATCTCGTTCCCAGTTGGTCTGGTTTGTTTGACGCGCTGATGCCCAAATAATTTCAGAACTGGCCGGATCATTATAAAATTCAAGGTCCGAGTATTTTAATCCGTCCAGGCCGCCATTGTTGTTCAATAGATCGGCCGCCATTTCAGCTGCTTGTTGCATCGTAAATCCACTTGCAGAATACGATGGACTTGCAGCATATAATGCAACTCTGGATTTTAGCAAACGAACAGCTAATCCATTAATTCGGTTAGTATTACGTGCACCATTTACCTGATCAACCAGAACATCGCCTGTATCTTCCCATTTATTTGGAAGATTCTTTAGTGCTTCGTCGCAATCAGCTAAAATAAAGTTAACACAGTCAGCAAATGATGAACGCGGAATTTCATAATTGTCGTCCT
>NZ_JBFHGM010000174.1:0-11178 GCF_041583095.1 Draconibacterium sp. | reverse complement strand
GGTTTCCGTTTTCTATTGTCAATTGGTGATGTTATTATAATCGAATCCGTAGCGGATTCTTATTTTATTGAATTGCGATTAGTGCTATTGAATTCAAACTCGTACCGGGTTTATTCAGTTGGATCAATCCACCGAAAAAAAGAACGCAGTATGCGTTCGATTATAATAGCAACATTGTAAAATGTTGCAAACAACCCGGTACGGGTTGGATTGCGAAAGCAAAATAAAAGCCGGTCCCAAACAGAACCGGCTTCGTATCTTATATTAGAATTCTAATATTCTATTATTCCAATAATCTAATCTTCCTTGTAGGCTTCGATCAAAATTTCAAGGATTTTTTTACCTGCACCTGCAACGCTGGTACCCGGGCCAAAAATGGCAACTGCACCTGCATCGTAGAGGTATTGGTAATCCTGGTGAGGAATTACACCACCACAAATAACCATGATGTCTTCTCTTCCCAGTTTTTTCAGCTCCTCGATAATGGCAGGAACCAGTGTTTTATGACCGGCTGCCAGTGAAGAAACACCTACTACATGCACATCGTTTTCAACGGCTTGTTTAGCACTTTCTTCAGGAGTCTGGAATAATGGTCCCATGTCAACATCGAAACCAAGGTCGGCATAACCGGTAGCAACAACTTTTGCACCGCGGTCGTGACCATCCTGACCCATTTTAGCGATCATAATACGTGGCTGACGGCCTTCCATTTCTGCGAATTTCTTCGCTAAAGCCTGAGCTTCCTGGAACTCCGACTTGTCTTGTGCTTCTGCTTTATACACGCCTTCAATAGTTCTGATTACTGCTTTATAACGTCCTGCGATTTTTTCGCAAGCATCTGAAATTTCGCCTAACGAAGCACGTTTTTTAGCGGCTTCAACTGACAAGGCCAACAAGTTACCTTCGCCTGTTTCGGCAGCTTTTGTAATGGCTGCCAACGCTTTTTGCACGTCTTCTTCGTTTCGCTCGGCACGCAGCTTGTTCAATCTTTCGATTTGCGATTTACGAACTGCAGTGTTGTCGATATCCAGAATGTCGATCGGATCTTCTTTCTCCAAACGGTATTTGTTAATACCCACAATGGTTTGAGTTCCACCATCAATACGTCCCTGTGCACGCGCTGCAGCTTCTTCGATACGCATTTTTGGTACACCGGTTTCAATAGCTTTGGCCATACCGCCCAGTTTTTCAACCTCTTCGATATGTGCCCATGCTTTTTGTGCCAGCTCGTGTGTTAATGCTTCAACGTAGTACGAACCTGCCCATGGATCGGCCGAACGACAAAGTTCAGTTTCCTGTTGGATGTACAACTGCGTATTACGTGCAATACGTGCCGAGAAATCGGTTGGCAATGCAATCGCTTCATCAAGCGCGTTGGTGTGCAAACTTTGTGTTCCGCCCAAAGTTGCTGCCATTGCTTCAATAGCAGTACGGCCAACGTTGTTAAACGGATCCTGCTCGGTTAACGACCAGCCCGAAGTTTGTGAGTGCGTACGTAATGCCATCGATTTTGGATTTTTCGGGTTAAACTGTTTAACCAGTTTTGCCCAAATCATACGAGCGGCACGCATTTTTGCAATTTCCATAAAGTGGTTCATTCCAACCGCCCAGAAGAACGACAAACGTGGCGCAAAAGCGTCGATATCTAAACCGGCTTTAACACCTGTGCGCAAGTAGTCTAAACCGTCGGCAAGCGTGTACGCCATTTCAATGTCGGCAGTTGCACCGGCTTCCTGCATGTGGTAACCAGAAATGGAGATCGAGTTGAATTTCGGCATATTTTGAGAAGTGAACTCAAAAATGTCGGCGATAATTTTCATCGAGAATTCCGGAGGGTAAATGTAAGTGTTACGCACCATAAATTCTTTCAGAATATCGTTCTGAATTGTTCCTGAAAGTTGCTCCAGTGTAGCGCCTTGTTCCAAACCTGTAACAATGTAAAATGCCAGCACAGGAAGAACAGCACCGTTCATGGTCATCGATACCGACATTTTATCCAGAGGAATCTGATCGAAAAGGATCTTCATATCCAGGATGGAGTCGATAGCCACACCTGCTTTACCAACGTCGCCAACCACACGTTCGTGGTCTGAGTCGTATCCGCGGTGTGTAGCCAGGTCGAATGCCACTGACAAACCTTTCTGACCGGCGGCTAAGTTACGACGGTAGAAGGCATTTGATTCTTCGGCAGTTGAGAACCCAGCGTACTGACGGATAGTCCATGGACGCATGGCGTACATTGCCGAGTAAGGCCCGCGAAGGTAAGGTGCCAAACCTGCTGCATAGTTCAGGTGCTCCATTCCTTCAAGGTCTTCTTTGGTGTAAACCGGTTTAACAGGAATCTGCTCCGGTGTTACCCAGTCTTTTTTGATGTTATTTTTTGCAGCCCAGTCAGATGCTTTCGCCTGCTCGGTAGCTGCTTTGATATTTATATCTTTAAAATTCGGTTTCATAATTCTTTTGTTTTAACACGAAGACACTAAGTCACGAAGATTAAAAGTATCCGTTAATTTTTCGTTTAATACCTTGTTTGATCAATGGTACATTAAAATTGATTAGATAACCCAGTTTCATGTCTGCCAGTTTCATGTAGGTTAGAGTTTGTACCTCGTGAACCGGCAATAACATTTCAACAGCTTTCAACTCAATTATAACGCACCTTTCAACTAATATGTCAATGATAAATTCTTTCTGAAGAATCTTGTCTTTATAGACAACCGGCAATTTAACCTGCCTCTCAACAGTAAGACCACGTTCTTTCAACTCTTCAACTAAACAAATTTCATAAACCGATTCGAGCAAACCAGGTCCTAATTCTGAATGCACTTCAAAGGCAGCATCCACAATCTGTTTCCCAATCTTTTCTATTTCAGTTTTCGAAATCATCTTTGAGTCTTCGAGTCTTTGTGTTTAATTATATCCCCAGTTTTTCTTGGTAACCTTTTAACTCTTCCAAAATATTGCTTTTCATGTGAATGAAGTTTGTGATGCCTTTTGCTTTCAGCTCGTCTGCACAAGCAGGAGCTCCGGCAACAACCAAAATTTCTTCACCCAATTGCTCTGCTACTGCAGGAACAATTTCAGCATACTCTTCATCCGAACTACAAACCACAACAATGTCGGCGCCTGCTGCTTTTGCTGCGGCAACACCTTCTTCAACTGTTGCGAATCCGTTGTTATCCTGTACATCGAAACCGGCAACTGCAAAAAAGTTGCAGGCGAACTGTGCACGTGCCTTACGGAAAGTAAGATTACCAATGGTAAGCATAAATGCCAGCGGACGTTTGTTTTCGCGAGCGTACATATCGGTAGTGTAACGCAATGTCTCAAATGGTTGAGCACCACGGTAAGGTTTCAGCGTTTCTACTTCAGCACCTTCTTCAGCCAGGTCAACTGCTTCGAACAATGAACCATCAAAATCAGCTTTCATGTTTTCAGTGAAGTTAGGGAACTGGTTGGTTCCTAACAGGTTTTCACGACGCTGAGCGATCTTTTTGTTACGGTCAGCAGCCATTGCTTTAACCTCTGCCTGAACAAAACCTTCTTTGAAAGCAGCAATGAAACCACCTTTTTCCTGAACAGCAAGGAAAAGTTCCCAGGCCTGATCAGCCAGTGCTTCAGTAAGTGTTTCAATGTAGTACGAACCTGCTGAAGGATCGGCAATCTTATCGAAGTGCGATTCTTCTTTTAACAGGATCTGCTGGTTACGTGCAATACGCTCCGAGAACGGAGTAGTTTCTTCGTAAATAGCGTTAAAAGGAAGTACTGTAACCGAGTGTGCACCGCCCAAAGTGGCCGACATTGCTTCGGTTTGTGTACGCAACATGTTTACATACGGATCGTAAACCGTTTTGTTAAAGCGGTTGGTTTCGCTGTGAACGATCATTTTTGCCGAACACTTGCACTCCGGTCCGTAAGCTTCAACAATTTTCGACCATAAAAGACGGCCGGCACGCAACTTGGCTATTTCCATAAAATAGTTGTTGCTGATACCCATGTTGAATTTAATCGCTCTGGCTGCATCGTCAACACTAACACCGGCTTCGGTTAGTTGTGTTAAGTACTCAGCACCCTGTGCCAGCGCAAAGGCCAACTCCTGAACGATAGATGATCCGCTGTTTGCGAAGAATTTTCCGTGAACGCCAATTACGCGGAAATTCTTAACGGCCTTTGCAGCCTCAACAGCCGGAACCAGTTTTGCTACTGCATCTTCTTCAATTTTACCTTTTAAAGTGAAAGTGCCAATAGGATCGAGTGATGCCGAAGCAATCACTTTATCGTTGTCCCAGTTGCCTTCCGAAACGTAAGCTGCAAAAGCTTCGGCGCAGTGGTTGTTATCGCAAGGGCAAACCAGGTTAATTTCGGCTGCTTCCAGACAAATGTCTTTTAGCAACACGCCCAGGCTTTCCTTGGTAACCGAACCACATTCGCTGAAAAGGAAACCTAAAGAGGTGATACCTTTTCCAAGCACTTCTAAAGCTTTTTTGTTAGCTTCTTCAAAATCGGTAACAAAGATGTTTTGACGAATGAACCAATCATTGTTGGTTTTATTGTTTCCCCGCACATATGGAAATTCTCCCGGTAAGCTTTCCAGGTATTCTTTTCCTGCAAGGTTTTCCTGACGGTAATACGGGCGAACTTTGAATCCCTCGTAAGTATTCCAAACGAGAGAGCGCTCGTAGTCTTTGCCTTTTAAATCGGCATTAATTTTTGCTTCCCACTCTTCTGTTGTGATGGGTGCAAAATCGGTGAACAGTTTTTGCTCTTTATCTGCCATGTTGAAAATTGTTATTGAAAATCGAGTGGCAAAATTAGGGGTTTTAAATGTACGCACCTCAGAATCACTATGGTTTTTGGCTAATGTTAACAAAAATCATATTAATCATGGGCTCAAATTAATGTTATGGTAAAACTGAGCGAAATTGGGATAAAAAGGTCTTGTTCTTGCCGGGCCTAAATTGTTCAGAATGCCTTTCTTTTTGTATTATTTTCAACTGGTTACCTCAGTCCCTGCTTTTGAAAAGCATAAACCGGAAAAATTTACGGGGATTGCGGGTTTGAACACAATTTTACCATGGCATTTCTCTTTATAATCTTTTAGGTTGTTGGCATTTCGCGCATTAAGTGTTTTTCTTTTTTGCTGATGTCTGATATTCTGTAATTCTCGAAAACTATGGCAATGGCAATTTTTACCAGGAATGTGAAAAGCAAAAATCCCAGCGAAAAGATCATGGCTGCCGTTCTGATTTCGGTCATTGAAGGAGTGTAAACGTAAATTTGTCCCAAAACATCCGGAGTAAATCCGGGGATAATAAGGGCAATTCCTTTTTCAACGTAAACACTGGCATAAATCAGCACAGCTCCAATGTTTAGTGTCACAAAGTTTTTGCGGGTTTTCGGAATCAGGAAGAGAACAAAGGCAATAAATCCCATCGTTATTGAAGACCAACTGTAGGGCACAATTTCTTTTGAGTCGCCAATTCCGAAAAGAAGGTATTTCCAGTACAACAGGTGTTCGGTTCCCGAATAAAATTCTTTAAACAGTTCGGCAATCGTGAAAAACAAATAGATAAACATGGAATAAACCATCAACTCGGCAATGGTCCAAATTGCTTTATCCTGAATTTCGAATTTGGTGATTTTTCGAAGTATCTGAAAGAGGATAATAAGTATGGCCGGCCCTGAACAGAATGCAGATGCTAAAAATCGTGGAGCCAGTAAAGCGCTGTTCCAAAACGGACGAGCGGGTAGGGCATTGTATAAAAACGCAGTTACGGTATGAATTCCAACGGCCATTGGTATACTTATCAGCACAATAATTTGCACCATTTTTTTATTGTAGGGTTTTTTGTAAAAAATGCTATACAATAAATGGGTTACAACGGTGAGGTTAATAATAAGGTAGGCCAGCAGGAAGAAAAAGTCCCATGATAACATGGAATAGGGGAAGTTCATAGTACCCACCAGTGGTAGCATGTGCCAGAAACGCAGTGGATTTCCTATATCGACCACAATAAATGCAATGCACATAATTACGGCGCAAACAGCCAGTAGTTCCCCAAAAATTACGATTTCTTTTATGGGTTTCCAGTTGTATATGTAAGCCGGAATTACAAGCATAATGGCAGCAGCAGCAATTCCCACCAAAAACGTGAAGTTGCCAATGTAAAATGCCCACGAAACGGAATCGCGCATGTTTGTTGTTATCAGGCCTTCGTTTAGCTGATCGGCATAACCAAATGCTCCCCAGACTGCCAGTGCAATCAGAAAGAACAACCAGGCGTAATAAGCGTTGGAACCTTTTAGTATTAATTTGATACTTCCGTTTATAAAGCGCATGAAATTCATAGCGAAAATTCTTAGTTATTTCTTAAATTCTTGTTTACAGTAGCTTGCCGAATGGAGTTACACACCGAAGAAATAATAAAACCTCGGCTGAGTGTTTAACTCTTCTTTAAGCACCAGTACCCGTTTGTTTTCGAGTATATATCTGATCTCACTTTCATGATCAAGCAGATTTCCGAATTTGCGGGCCCCAACCGGGCAAATCTCAACACACGACGGATATTTCCCTTTTCGTACACGCTGAATACAAAAAGTACATTTTTCAACTACACCTTTCATCCGTGGGCGGTTTCCCAAATAGTGCATGTCGGTATTGAGTTCTTCTTCAGGAATTTCAGGTTCGCCCCAGTTGAAGTGACGCGCTCCGTAAGGACAAGCAGCCATACAATAGCGGCACCCGATACACCAGTTGTAATCGATAACTACAATTCCGTCGGGTTCCTGCCACGTTGCTTTTACCGGACAAACGGTTGTACATTGTGGGGTTCGGCATTGCTGGCAGGCAACAGGTAAATAAAAGTGCCCTTTCTCAGGAACTTTCTCCGGGTTGTAATGCACATCAGAATGGGCAAAGTCAATTCCTTTTTCCTTTTCCATTTGCAGCACCTGTATCCAGTGAATTTGTGGCGACCGTGATTGATTGTTTTCGCCCACGCAGGCATAAACACATTTACGACAGCCAACACACCGCGACAAATCGAGCGCATAGGCAAATTCAACCTGCTCCATGGCCGGTTCAGCCGAAACCTTAAACTCTTTATTGTATCTCTCCTTATACTTTTGCTCCAGATCTTTTATGATGTCTTCCTTCTCTTTATCAGACAAAGTTCTGAAGTTGCGCTGAAAAAACTCCTCCAGTTCTTTCATGCTACATCCGGTAGCAGTCAGCGCAGCCACCGAAGCCAGTGATAGGTTTTTCAGGAAGGATCTTCTTGATTTATTCGGTTTCATCGTCTTTTTGTTTCCGGTTCATGTAGCTAATGTTTTCCTGCATTACCGGTGGGGGTTCCGGTGTTAACAGCTCGAATTTTGGTGAATGCGGATCATGGCAATGCACACAAAGCAAATATTCCTTTTTCCCGTTCCATTCACCGGTTCTTTTTCCGTGTACTCCCACTTTCCAGTCGCGCAGTTTTAATCCGTGGCACTGCCCGCACAATTTGTACGATTCTTTAAAATCCAATAATTGTCCGCTGGCCAACCGAAGCGAATCGCGGTTATTAAGGTCGTGGCAATCCAAACACCACCGGTTTTCACTATCGTGGTTGAACATTGCTGTAATGTCGTCGTGCATGTCAACCAGTTCTCTTCGTTCCGGATTGGCTTCTATCTCCGAGTGGCAATCGTTACACGGAAAAATGCCATCGGTTAACGGAGGCGCTTCAACTGCAATTTCTGCAGTACCGGCTGTTTTAACTGCGATTTGTTCCGTCGGATTGTTTATTTCCGGATTGTGATTGTCAGCTTCAGACAGTTGACTTGAACAACTGTAGCCGAAAATATACAGTCCCAGAACCAGGAGGGGTAATGGGCCTTTCTGAATTATTTTGCGCTTCATATTTGTTTGATTAGTCAGTTGCAAATTTCATTCAACAGAAGGAATCAGTCTGTTTCTTCCTTCTTTTTGATATAGTATTTTGTATATAAAATGGATACCGTAATCGAAATAATTGCCAGTGCCAGAAATATGAGTACCCGGTATCCAATGTCAACGTTTTTCATGTCGATGAACAACAGCCGGATGGCCGAAGCAACAAGTGATGCGATGGCCAGCCAGCGGTATTTTTTTCGTTTTAGCAGCAGGCTCATTATAAAGAAAAGTACAGCAGCTAAAATCCACGAAGCGGTAATGTATGATACGGGGAATAAATGGTAAAAAGTTACTAATGTCATTACAAAACCAGAAAGAAGGTAAAGGTTGCGGACCAATTCAGTTTTGATGTTGAGGCGTTCTTTCTTCCAGTTGAGTATACGCGCGGAAACAAAGGCCACAAGCATATACGATAAGTTGATCTGGTTTTGGCTTTCGTGTTGCGACAGATAGACCGTTAGCAAGGTTAGGAAAAGAAGTGTGTTCATAACCACTATAAAACGCGAGCGGTACCACAGGGCCATCGACACTACCAGCAAACTTTGAAGTGCAAAATAGGCGTGCGATTCGGGCAGCCCGAAAATGCCGTAGATGGCAACACTCAGCGATAAAAATCCAAAAAGGACATACATGGGGGCGGTGATAGTTAACGACGACCAAAGTTTTAGTACCACAGAATAGATGAGGCAGAAAAGTGTTAACAGAACAAATATTGGAACATAATTTTCTGAGAAATAGGTAACAACAATCAACCCCAGGATTACGATAAATCCCAATCCGTTCCATACCACCGAGGCGATTACAAATTCGTTTGATATTGCCTCTTTTCGGGGGAGGAGTGCCAGCATGGAAAAAGCAAACCAGCTAAGAATAAAAAACCAATAACCAAAACCCGGCGATGCAATAAAATCGGGGGTATTGCCAATTATAGGATTGTTTATCAACC
Organism: Draconibacterium sp.; assembly: GCF_041583095.1. NCBI lineage: Bacteria > Pseudomonadati > Bacteroidota > Bacteroidia > Marinilabiliales > Prolixibacteraceae > Draconibacterium > Draconibacterium sp. The sequence continues at coordinate 2,296 of NZ_JBFHGM010000174.1, read as the reverse complement.
AGTTTACATGTGCCAGATAAACAAGAAAAATGAAAGCAAAAGTAAGTTTCAGCCAAGCGAAACGGTAATATAAAAACATAGAAATAACGGCAACCAATAAAGTAACGCCCGATACAATACTTACGTTCTTCCCTAAAATGCCGCAAAACAGCAACATTATCAGAACAATGCCCGACATAACTTGCGATTGTTTCTGGTAGGCTTTGAACAACAACGAAAAACTTACCAAAAACAAAAGGATCAGGCCTAAAGTTTCATTTTTGATAACCGGATTTTCCTGAAAGAAGTGCAGGCGAAGGGTGAAATAGAAGATCAGTAAATGCCCGTTAAAAGCAAAAAGTTTTGAAAGAAACGAGTAAGACCAGCGCGTAAACCACGAACTTAAATATAATCCTGCTACGGCAATAAATCCAACAGCCAACGAAAGAATTGCCGTGCCGGTGTTTTGAATGTATGAACCCAGAAAAGTGATACCAATAAAAAGTACAATGTTGCCGAGCCAGGCCATTCCTGATTCTCCAACTCCAAATTCTATTGAGCCTTTTTCTTTAAACGGAAGCTTTAGGTCGAAATCTTCACCTGGTTCAACAGTCAGAGTCTTTTCTCGAACAACACCTTGAGTTTGCAGTTCTTCCAGTTTGCTTTCAACAAGATTTAAACGTTGGGTTAAGGCAAAAATATCTTTTCTGAGGAGTTCAATTTCCGGAGAATCGGATTTGTCCTTTTGCATGGTCCACAAATGTCAGGTTATGCAGATAGATGTACTAGTAGCTCCTAAGAAGTATAAAGTGATATTGACCAGGCATCTTGTCTCAATATCATTTTATTTTTCAGATCATCACCTCTAAATTTATAAGAATTGATCGTATTATCCTACTGTTTTACTATGATATAAATCAATAGTCTGTTGAATATCAAGTATCTCTGTGATATATATCAATTTCAATGAATACAAAATAATAGTATTGCGATAGTCGAAATCGCGAGATTTTCATCAACTATCCGCAGGTTCATTTGGTCCATTTCAAAATCAGTGGTGAAGATCAATATCCTTATTGTTTGCTTTCATACTTAATTGAAATTTTGAAATTAACAAAATTTAACAAAACACCTGAAAGTGTTGTAGATATTGATCGGTGAATATTATTAAAACTTAAATGTTTAATAAAAGATGGAAAAGAATAAACAAAAAAGTGTTTAATATTGTATTAGTTGTAGTTAAACAAAAAGAAGACAAGAAAACAATTTCAGAGAACGAAAACAGAAACATTTATTTATCCACTTTTAAACTAGAATTATGAAAACGATTGAATTATTAAAGAAGACAAAAAAACGGTTTAGTTTACTACCGGTCCTATTACTGGTATTGACGCTAAGTTTTACTGCATGTAATGATGACGATGATCCGATGCCGGATCCTGAAATGGAAAAAACGATTGTAGACGTGGCTGCTGAAGCGGGCTCGTTTAATGTGTTAATTCAGGCAGCCCAAAAAGCCGGTTTGGCTGAATTTTTAAGTACCGAGCAAAATATTACCGTATTTGCACCAACTGATGCTGCCTTTGCAACTTTGTTAACAGATCTGGGCGCAAGCAGCCTCGACGATATTGATGCAGCTACTTTAACAGCCGTGCTTAAATATCATGTAGTGGGCGATTTAGCATACTCGAACAACCTGGAATCGGGAGCAGTGGCAACATTAAACACTGGCTCACCCGACGGAACTCCACTTTCACTGCTGGTTAATGTTAATGGCGGTGTAATGATTAACAACGTCAATGTTACCACTGCCGACGTAATGGCTTCGAACGGTGTAATTCATGTTATCGACAAAGTGTTGTTGCCGCCAACAGTTGTTGATTTGGCCACTTATTCCGATAATTTCTCATCGCTGGTAAGTGCAGTTGTTAAAGCTGATTTGGCAGGTGCTTTAAGCGCCGACGGTCCTTTCACCGTGTTTGCACCAACAAACAATGCATTTGCAGCACTTTTTGCAGCGCTCGAAATTTCAGGCTTAGATGATGTAAGTGTTGAAGATCTGACATCAATATTAACCTATCACGTGGTTGGAGATAATGTTTTGTCAACCGAACTTTCGGCCGGAGCAGTTGCGGCAATTTCGGGAGAAGAATTTGAAGTGACCATTGACGGAGACGTAATGCTTAACGGAACTATTAAAGTAGTTGCTACCGATATACAGGGAACAAATGGTGTAATTCACGTAATCGATGCTGTTTTGGTTCCTGAATCACAAATGTCGAATACCATAGCAGACATTGCTGTGGCTAATTCGGAG
>NZ_JBFHGM010000173.1:0-11185 GCF_041583095.1 Draconibacterium sp. | reverse complement strand
TTGATTTTTTTACGGGCTGTGTACCAAATGGATAAAAAGGTTTTACTGAGTTTATTGCACCAATATCGTTGTAAAGATTCAGGCTCTCAACTCCAACCGCCGCCACATCTATCGAGAGTTCATTAAGTTTTTTATCCACCAAATCGCGGTAAAGTTCATGTCCTGATTCATTGCTTGTATTGATAAGCACACGGCAAACCGGAAATTCTGTATCGAAATTCCCGGCATGTATTTTTTTATCGTAAGCCACAACGGCTTTTTCGTCTTTTGGTATTTGGAAAAGTATGCGAAGAATACTCAAATCGGTGGCATCGGAACCGGATAAAAAGTTAGCGCCAATAGCATTATTAGTAAATGATTCAATGATTTCGGCAGATTCGAGCCAACCTTTTTCACCGGTACACAGAATTTCAAGATTAGCTTTTATATCCTCCGATGAATATGACTTTGAAAGTACGGTATCAAAATCGAGAGTCAGTTGAACATAGCGCTCTCCTTCCTGTAATTCAAGAATTTCGCCCGAAACGGCAAAACCAATTTTTGCATCCGGCAATTCAGGATATTCGCGCAGGTCAGGCTCGTCAGTTTGCGGTGGAACTTCGTAATAGGCAAAAGGCCACCATTTTATGTTTTTATCCGGGAAATCAGCGCCTGCACCATCGAATGAATTGGCAACTTCGGCAGCCTTAATTTTTTGATATTCGTGATCATTGTAAACACTTTTTAGCGCCGTTACTTTTGCCTGATTGGCTACCAGTTCATCAGCAGTTTTATAAATAAGTTTTTTTCCACCTGCGTCTTTCCCGGCATCCAATGCCGTTGCTTCTGCAATAATTTCTGATTCGGCGTTTTTGGCCAATTCAAACAAAACATGAACGGTATCGGGTGTTGCCGCTTGTTTTTCAAGTTTTAATACCCTTTTGTAATAGAAATCGAGGTGCCGTTGTGTTAAATGGTTGAAGTGTTTTTTAGTGGTATCCAGCAGTTTTATAAAAGTGACGAACAAAGCCAAATGCGGTGTTATTTCCGAACCGGATTCCAGCTCTTTCAGAAAACTTGTCAGTTCATCTTTTGCGATAAAAAAGTCCTGCCAGTTATCGGCCGGAACCTGGTCGTTTTTTGTATCGAAATAGTTAATATGACCCGCAAAATTCCAGGCAAATTTCATCCACTCTTCCAGCCCAAAATCGTTTAGTTTAACCCAGGCCGGATCAAGCGCATCAATAAACCGCGATTGTTGTTCGGTTCCCTCACGGGGAAGTAATATGTCTTTTCCGCAATTTGCCATTTAAGTTTCGTTTATGTTTCGCTGCCTTCGGTTTTATAAAACGGGAATACCATGTTTTTTCGCGAGTTGGTCAACCGGACGGTATAATCGATATTGATCATCAGTTCGCCTTCCAGTTCATTTATCGGATCGATGGCAATTTTATTCACATCAATCCGCGGCTCATGATACAGGATAGCCCTCTTAATCAGGTCGATCACATAGGTTTTCAGCGTAAGATTTAAAGGTTTAAAAAGCAATTCGTCGAGATTACACCCGTAATCGGGAACCATAATTCGTTCGCCCAGGCGTGTCGACAATAAAATTTCGAGGCTACTTTTAATGTCCTCTTCATTCTCCTGAAGTTTTACACTTTTTGTCCCCTTTTTAAATTCCGGGGGGAAACTCCATCCGCGTCCTAAAAATGAGTTGTATTCCTGCATATTAACCTCCAATCATTACTGTTCCACTTCCCATTACTATTGTTCCGCCATGTGCAGTAAGATCACCTACACGGGCGGCGGGCATTCCGCCAATAAATACCGTACCCGAACCCATTATAATGGTATCTGGCGGGCCTGTACAGGTAGCCATATCTCCTACACGGGCGGCCGGTATTCCTTCAATCAGTACCGTTGGTTCGCCGGGTGGTAAAATCGGCCCTCCAACATGAGGGACAGGCCCCGGATTAACCATCGGACAGGTGTGCATATCATTTATTCTTGCTGCTGGTGGCATATCAATTTATTTGTACTAATGATCCTGTAACTTTTGTTATGGCCGACGATGCCAATTCTGATCCGGTGCCGCTTTCGGCTTTAAATTCAGCAGTGGCAGTAAGGCCAACATTTGTACCTTCGATGTTTACATCGCCCGTTGCTTTTATTGAAATATCGCCACTGCTTTCGAGTGTTATCCCACTGGAATCGAAAGTGCTTACATTCCCCGATTCGTCTTCGATTTTTATAGTTCCAGCATCATCATCAACCGTGATAATTTTGCCGCCTGGCGTTTCAAGAACGATTGACTTTTTCTCGTCGTTGAACAGGAATTTTAACTCGCTTCGGGTCACAAATCCTTTTTCATTATTAGGCTCTTCGGGCTCAAGCGGCGAAGGCAAAGCACTACTGTGTAGCATGCCCAAAATCACCGGATCGTTTGGATTGTCATTCAGAAAACCTACGATTACCTCATCGTCCGGTTCAGGGCGGAAAAAAGCTCCGCGACTATCACCGGCATCGAGTGTGGCTACCCGCGCCCAAACGCCCTGTTCGTCGTTGTTAATGATGGGCATTCGAACCATTACACGGTACTCGCCATTGGGATCGTCGTGAATTTGCGTGACTTTTGCCACATGTAAACCACTAACGGCACCAATCAACCCCGCTGCCGGCATTTCATTAATATCAACCGTTTCGGAAAACCATTTTGGATTGATTCCGAATTGGGTATCAATGGTCCAGTTGCCATCAGTAATTTGATGACGAACAGCAGAAACATACACTTTGCCGTTAAAACGATCGCCCACGCCTGCTAATACAACAGTGGTGTTGGGTTTCACATCGGGAACACCCTGAAAGCGAACTCGCCCACGTATTTTAGACAGCTGGTTAAACAACTTTTTAGCATTGGCCCAATCCTGCAAACCGGCATCAGTACTGGCGCTTCCATCGCGTAACTCCAGTTTATCCAGTTCAATTACCGAAGCCAGTTCATCGGGCGAAATGTTTCCGTTGAGCTCCACATCGGCATTGTTGGCTTCCTTTTCCACAATTTCCTGGTTGGCCACATCCCAGCCATAACTGGTAACATTGGCAAACTGATTCCGGGCATCCATTTCAGCATCAAAATCAAGAATGGTCGCCCCGTAAACGAGTGTCACTTTTTCTTGCTGCGAATAATCAGGAGCCAGCACCGAAAACTTTCCATCGTCGATCACACAAACTTTTCCGTTTGCCTGAGCACGTGTAATGCAAAAATCCCAGTCGCTAACCCGGTACTGCACCATTTCTGGATATGTTACGCCGGTTTCCTCCACATCGGATTCCAAACCAAACGCATCAATAATTCCTTCCAGAATATCGCTGTCTTTACTATCGTAGAAATATTTGCTTTTCCGGCCAATGCTCATTTTCACCGCCTTGTCTTTACATTCAATTTCCAGTTGTGCTTTGTCGGACCGGATCTTCAGATTATGGCGGATTACAATCCCTTTGAAAATGGTTTCTTCCTCGGAATGGTAACCGCTTTTTATCTCAATTTCCTTTCCGGGAACAAAGAAACTTTCATTGCTCAACACAAAATCCTGAGCCGCAGGATCGCCGTCGAGCAATATGATTTTTGCCCAGGGAATCCGGTTGATCTCCTTTTGCACCGTGATGCTCAAAACCTGGTTGACAGAAGATAATTCTTCCCCATCAACAAGAATTTTGCAGGTAACCAGATCGGCCGACCGTGCAGTTGGTATGACTCGCGTTTCAGGCATATTTATGATACTTTTTCATTCGTTTAGAATTGTTTATTCTTTAAGGTAACTCATGGAACTCGCAAAATTTCAATCGAACTACTTGTGGCTATATTTATTATTTGCTCGTTTGAATGGGAGGAAAGAATATTTTCTGTCCTACCTTCAATTTTCTAAAATTGGTGATTCGGTTTGCTTTCGCCACTTCGAGGTAATACTTCGAGTCGCCGTAAATCCGGTGGGTCATCAAAGGCAAGGTATCGCCTTCTTTCACTTCCCGAATGTGGGTAAGATCGGGCGAATTATTGTTCTCGGTAGCCACCCGCAAAGTATCTTCAACAAAACCTTTAAATTTTGCGTTGGCTGTGGCACGTAGCGGCGTACCGTCGGATTTAAACAGTTTAAAGGTGATGTCGACTTCGGTTAAAACTCCTTTGAATAAAAGCGTTCCCCACAAAATAACCAGGTAATTAGGGCGGTGTTCGTCGCCGTTGTAATCAAAAACCACCCGTTTAAACTGATCAATATCTTCCTTTATCCCGTTTCCTTTATCCGCCGAAAGCTCGTTGTCGTCAGCGGTTGAAGGATTACCGTAATTCACAAGGACTCCGGTCCGGTCGAAAATAAACTCCAGCTCCAGATCTTCAGGTGGTGTGCGATTATAACGCGGCGAAGAAGAACTCGTTCCCGACGCTTGCTGTTTGTTTTGCTCCACCTTATACTTGAAAACATACTTTTCCGGATTCAATAAAGTTTGAAATTCGCCATTGGCGACTTCGTTATTGAACTGTTCGTCGCGGTATGCTTTTATCTGCAGTTTTGTAAGTTCTCCCGACATATCAGCGTTCTTCTTTTTTCGATAATATTTCCATCACCTGTTCCACACAGGCTTCAATGATCTTCTCTTTTGAGCTTTCCTCTTCACCGCCACCATTACGTGATTGTTCCGAATCGCCGGAAACATTGATCTTGATGTGTAATTCCTTAATTTCTATCGGCATAATTATATCACATTGAAATAGTTATAAGTCAGTTCCAGCGTTTCGATGGCCAGTTTACTTTCTTCGGCATTAAAGTCGCTCATGCTCCATTTTACCGGGTAAGCATGAACGACGTTCCAGCTCATCAGCGGCTCATGTTTTTCATTCAGTAATTTCACTACCAGGTTGGTAGGTTTAAAGCTGAAGTCTTCAACCGCATCGCGACACCATTTTATCACCTCCGAATCCACCAGTAATCCGCGTTTCAAAACCAGGTTTGGATACTTGGTCCGAACGGGAACTTTGTGTTTAAACCGGTTTTCTCCCCCTTCGGCAATTTCCTCGGTATCCACGTCTACAGTCAGTCCTGAAACCGACTGAAAACGCTGATCACCGTTACTGGAAGAGATATCAGGAAACTCAACGCTGAAATGAAATCCTATGGGTGGATGGAATTCGCTCATTCTATCATCGTGAGTTTTTCATGTACGAACTCGGCTGTTTCAATCGCAATTTCATTTCCATCGGCTTTAAAATCTGTAGCCTGAATTTTGGTGATGTAGGCATTGATCGCTTTCCAACTCACCACCGGCTCGTGACTTTCATTCAATAAACTGATTACCAGATCGCCACGATATTTCTCACCTTCTTCCTGGAAATAAACGGTTTTCACCCATTTTTCGTAGTACTCGCGTCCCTTGTCGGCAAAGGTTCCGCGTTTTAATGTAATGTTGCTGTATTTCGACAAACCGGGTTGTTTGCTTTTGTGGTATTCGGCATCAGCTCCGGCACGGTACTCAATCACTTCGCGTTCGAAATCGAGGCCAGAAACTTCGGTGCAGTTAAACTCGGTGTCGCCAAAGCTCACTTTAAAATGAAACTTTGGTAATGGATATGTAGTTGCCATAATTTATTCTTTTAAAATATTATTGATTTAAACCTCCTGCATTTTATGAGAGAATCGAAGCACAATGAATTCGGCCGGACGAACAGCTGCCATACCAATCTCAATGATCATATATCCGTTGAGAATGTCTTGCGCGGTCATTGTTTCTCCCAGGCCAACTTTCACATAAAAAGCCTGCTTAGGTGTTGTACCTGCCAATGCTCCGGCTTTCCACTGATTCACCAGATAATTGTCGATCATGGCTTTTACTTTCACCCAGGTATTGGCATCGTTGGGTTCGAAAACGAAAACGCCGGTTGCTTTTTGTACCGACTCTTCCACCATATTAAAGAAACGACGAACAGAAATGTAACGCCACTCGTTGTCGTTACCTGCCAGAGTTCGTGCCCCCCAAACGAGTATTCCTTTTCCGGTGAAAGCCCGGATTGCATTAATGGATTTTCCTCCTTGGGTATGCACATTCAGGTCGTCCTGAACATCGTTGGTTACTTTAACCGTTAATCCCGAAACGTAATTCAGGCTCACATTGGCGGGTGCTTTCCAAACACCACGTTCGCCATCAACACGGGCATAAACACCAGCCATCGCAGCACTTGGTGGTAATTCAAGCGGCAGGTTTCCAATATCGGTAAGAATTTTATTGTATGTGGCATCATCCACCTGTTCAACGGCATTCAAACTCCGGCCGTTCATGGCACCATTATTTTTGTCTTTGCCTTCTACTTTTCTGATCTCAGTGATCAGCGCGTTCATGTTGGTAACCACATTTGCAAAAGCATCGAAGTTTGATGTGATGCCTGTTTGCGTATTTAGCGGCGTGTAATCTTCAAGCTTTTTCAGTTCTGCATCGAAGTTTACAGCATTTACATCCAACAGGTTTTTAATTTTTGTAGAAGTATCGGCGTTTTGCATTTTTACAAACAACTCCTTCAGGTTACTGTAAACCTCATCGATCTTTCCTGCACCTTCAAAATCGGCATTAAACGTAATAAGTGCTGCATCAATACCGTCGGCAATTGTCTGGTCTTCATCCGAAATGGTATCGGAAGCTGCTTTGGCTTCGGTGTTTAGTTTTGTTTTAAAATCATTGAGTTCGCCGAGTGATCCGAGCATGGTTTCCACCGCCTCCAAAAATGCCGTTTTTTTGGTGCTGTCGCTCGAAAAAGTTCCTCCCAGATCGAAGCCACTGGCACTGTACATTTGTAACAGTACGTCGCTCACTGCACCTGAAATATCTCCGGGCGTGGTTGTCAAATCAACCAAATCGGCGACAGTAGCGGGCAATCCCGATGCGGGACTTTCAATAGCCGTTACATTGGCATCGATGGTTTCATAAGCGGTAGCATCGTAAGAATAATGCGAAACGATAATCTTTTTTACATCAAACTGATAATTCAGAATTGTTTTCAGAAACGGATAATAAGCCGCACCGTATTTCAGGTAAGCTTTATCGGAACTGATAAACTTTCGCAAATCGGCAATGTTTGAATCCGTCGGGCTGACTGCATCATAACTCAGCGTATCGATAATTGTAAACCGATCCTGAACTTTGTTACACTGCGCTAAAGCGTCGTTGTACAGGCTGTAAAATTCTGATGGAGTTGAAAGTGCTGTCGCATCAGGAAAAACAAGCAAAGTAACCTCATCCACTTTGGCCACCTCGGCTAATCCGTCGTTAAAATCATCCGAATTGTTTATCGAAGTTACCTGGGTGTCGTCGTCATCCAAATCGGTTCCGTAGCGGCCAACCGAAACAATGTAACAAGGCCCGCCGCCATTGGCAAAATAAAGTTGCAATGAATAATACATCAGGAAAGGTTCCCTTGATGCGGGCTGTGTTACCACCAGATCGCGTTTTGTTACACCATTCAAGAGGGTATCGTTAATCGTAATACCAATGGAAGTTTCAGGTTTTGCAGTGCCAAAATAAGTTTCGAATTCCAGCATCGAGGTAATTCTTGTGGGAACACCTTTAAGATCTCCTTTTATCTTATTGGTCGCTTTTTCAGTATAACCAATAAAAGCAGGGATAGCTGTTTCAACTTGCGCTACCGATGGAGGCAATTTCGAAATTTCCTCGATGTAAACGCCCGGTGTTTTGTAAGTTGTTGCCATAACTGTTTTGATTTAATGTGTTACATGTATATTTCTGAGTATATTTTTGTTAATGTGCTGTTTGCATTTATTTGCAGCACATCGGGATTAGGCAATTCCTGATCTCCCAATTTTATGCTGATAAAACCTTGTGCAGTTAGCGGATGCTCTGTTTTTGTTACCAACTGGCGGGCATTTCCGTTTTCCTTTTTAACATCGTCGTTGTTATGCGTTTGCTGGCTGGTGTTAAAAAAATAGCGCCAGGTTGTTTTCCGGTTGGCAAAAACAATATTGAATTCGAGCGGATCATTTCGCAAGGTCCCGTTTGGTTTAATTACGTTATACGAGCCATTTTCACCCATCATTCCAATTCGGATAATACCGATCAGATTGTTTTGTTCTTCAGGCGATAGTTGCTGCATTTCATTTTTAATACTCTCTGCATTTAATCGGTAGGTATAGTCGATTGCAGCGTTGCTATTCGATTTTTTGATCAAAGGGAAACCAGGATCTTCAGTTGATAAACGATTATTGGAAAAGAAAAACAAATGACCGGCATTCGACAACCCGACTTGTGTAAAGTGATTGAATGTGCTGTTAAAAGTTTTCAGCAAAAAAGTGAAGTACAGAGAGCCATCTAATGGAATAAAGGGACTGTTAGTGTCGCTCTCTGATACTTTTGTCCAGACCATAAAACCCCGGTTGGTGTTTTTGAGGATTAATTTATGACCGTTAAGTCTTTGGCTGGTATTTGCTGAAGGAACGATAGAAAAGAGGTCGGAAAGAGGATAGCTGGCCAATTGTTTTTCTTTTTCAACATCAGACATACTGAAATAATCTTCAGTTCCTTTATTCAGGAAGTATTTGTGTAAAATATTTACACCGAATAAAGGCTTATATATGGATGAAAAGCTCATTAATTAATATCCTTTAGGGTTCCTTTTATTTTTGTTATTAGTTCTGTGCTTGCTTGTTTCTTGCGTCGGTCAACCTGTAGCAGTTGTACTTTATAGATTACCGAGGGTAACTGGCGGCCACCGTGGGTTCCCCATATGTGATTCCATACCTCGAAACCCGGAGTATAAAGATCTACAACAAACTTAAAATCATCGAGTTCCTGCATCGACAGGTTCGAGCGGTTATACACCGTATTTTGTGCGGTAAAAACCTTTTTCCCCTGAAAATACTCCAGTGTTTTTGTAATACTGATCAATGAATTGGAATAAAAGTCACAATTGGCACTAACCATAAAAAAAAGGTTAATATTGACTGCCGGATTATAATATTCGGCTTTATTATTAACCACATGACTAGTGGGAAGATTCTTTAACGTTGATTCTTCCTGAACACTCAACAATGAGATAATCACCTTTCCTTCCAGATTTTTGGCTTTGTCGGTTCCGGAATCTAACAGCGCAAGATTTTCCAGAACGACAATCTTTCCCAATCCGGCATCGTCCAGATATTTCTCCAGTTGTTCTTTGAGAATTTGAAGAGTTTCGTAAACCATAATCACCTTTTCAGTTTCTACTATTTACAAGTAAAACATAGTTATTTGCGTCCTTAAAGAAGGAATCCTATAATTGAAAAGGGCTGTGGTTATTATCTTCTGTATTTATTGAAACTTTTAGGAGTTTCAATCATTTAATGGTGAATACAAGTTACGACAATAAGAGTTATAAGTCAACACTTAAACTAAATCTAAATAAGACAACACGCCTTAAATACTAACAATCAATAATTTACAAAATTATTATTAACAATAGAGATGATTATTAAGAAAGATATAACGCTAATAGTTTTCTTTTAGCTGCACAAAAAGATGCTCAATTTCCTTAATCAATGCAGTGTGCGATCCACCGAAATGGTTAAACATAAATGAGAATACCAGTTTGTTTCCATTGTCTGTGGTCAGGTAGCCCGAATAACAACGTACACGTGTCATCGAGCCACTTTTTGCCTGTAAGGTTTTCCCGGGAAGTTTTTCGGTATCGAAACGTTTAAAAGTTCCCTTGCCCGCAACAGGTAACGACTCAACAAAAGCATCGTTTGATGCCATTCGTGTTAAAAAGCGGGTAAAAAATGCCGGAGACACCGCATTAAAATGCGACAATCCGCTACCGTCCTCCATAAAAATGTTTTCCATACTTAGCCCTTGCTCTTCCCAATAGGCTTTTACCAGATCAATGGCATCATATCGGTTTCCCAATCCATTTTTCTCAACAGCAATCTGTTTCAAAAAATGCTCGGCAAACAGGTTTACACTTTCGTGGTTCAGCACTTCTGCAATTTCTACTAATGTTGGCGATTCCTGGGTAAAGATCAACGTTGTTTTATTGCTCACATTTTTCTCAAAGCGTGTTTCTCCCTCAACAAAAACACCTTCGGCTAAAAGATTCTGCATAAAGGCAACGGCCAAAACTTCGGCAGGATCGGGAACAGACGCTTTAATGGTGAAAGCTTTACGGTTTCGTGGAATGGTACCACGAATTACTCTGTTTTTATCAAAAGGGCCGCCAAAAACATAGGCGTTATCGCTGTTATTATCCGCCGAAAGTACTTCGTTATCGATTTGCAGACCATTAATCTTCGGATAGGTTTGAATCACCGTTGTTAGTTTTCCTTCCTTTTTAGGCGAAGAAAATGTTATTCGGTACATATTATCAAACACTGTAAAAGCATTTGGGCCGGCGCCGTAATAGTTGCCAATATCTCCCCATACCCAGCTGTCCGGAATTCGTTCCGAATCGTAAATTCCACTATCCAAAATCAAATTCCCTTCTACTTTTTTAATGCCCGATGCTTTTACCTGTTTGGCCCAGTTTTTCAGAAAATCAAAATAATGATCCTGAAAATATTCCGATCCCAAAGCCGGATCAGCCCCGCCAATCAATACTAAATCACCATCCAAAACGCCGTCTTTATCAATTTTTCCGATGTACGCTATTTGTGTTTTAAAACGGTAATCAGCACCTAAAATTTCCAAAGCAGTTCCCGAAGTAATCATCTTCATGGTTGAAGCCGGAACTAACAATTTATTGGGATCCAGACTAAAAATAGTTTCGCCCGAATTGAGGTCGACCACATTCATTCCAACCGAAGCATTTTTGTAATCATCCTGCTGAAGCAGTGTTTCAACTGCCGATTCAAAACTGTTTTGAGCCAGAATCTGCCCACTTAAAATCAAAAGAAAAAGTAGAGAAAAATTTCGCACCTGCATTTTTTATTATTTTTGAAAGCCTAAAATTAACAGATTGTTTGGCTTAGCTGTACAAATAGAAATTAATTTGTATGACAAATTCAATCAATTAATATCAAAAAACAAAATAATGCTTCGAACAATATTACTAGTTGGCACCGGAGGTTTTATCGGAAGTGTTTTACGTTACCTGGTTCAGCTATTTGTGGAGAAAGGGATGAGTACCACTTTCCCATGGGGAACATTTGTAGCCAACATGGCCGGTAGTTTTATT
>NZ_JBFHGM010000172.1:0-11188 GCF_041583095.1 Draconibacterium sp. | reverse complement strand
TATTTATCCTTATGCATTTGCTAATCTGTTTATGAATAGCGAAAATGCAAATTGAAATCCGTTTAATCGAAAATCGCCTGCAACTAACTAAATTTCAATATTTTCAAAGAATATTATTAGATTTTAATGGGACAGCAATGACTTATTATTTCAAAAAAGGTTCACTAAAATATGTCACAGATAGTCGGCATATTTTGTAAATTTACCCTCTAACTTAAAACCAATTAAAATGGCTAGTGTTCAGCAGCTTGCAAAAATGATCGATCATTCGATCCTTCATCCCACCATGACAGATTACGATTTAGAGCGGGAATGTGCCGTTGCGGCAAAGTATAATGTGGCATCGGTTTGTGTAAAACCTTATGCGGTAAAACAGGCCCGGCTGCTTTTAAAAGATACGGAGGTAGCGGTTGGTTGTGTTATTGGTTTTCCGGCCGGAAATTCAGCCATTGAGGTAAAGGCTTTTGAAGCGGAAACAGCCTGTAAGGATGGTGCGGTTGAGATTGATATGGTTATAAATATAGGGAAAGCTTTGCAGGGCGACTGGGATTATATTGAAGATGAAATTGGCGCAGTTGTAAAAACCTGTCATAAAAACGGGGCGATTGTAAAAGTTATTTTCGAAACCGATTACGTTGCAAATGAACTGGACATTAGAAAGCTGTGCGAGATATGTACCGCTGTTGGTGCCGATTACGTAAAAACGTCCTCCGGGTTTGGTTTTGTAAAAGGTGCTGATGGGCGCTATTCGTACATGGGAGCTACCATTGATAACCTGAAGTTAATGCGCGATAGCAGCGGCCCGAACGTAAAAATTAAAGCTGCCGGAGGAGTGCGTACGCTCGATGCCTTGCTGGCTGTGCGTGAAGCCGGTTGCTCGCGTTGTGGTGCCACCGCAACCGTTGCCATTCTTGAGGAAGCAAAATCGCGTTTCGGAGGATAAGAGATTACTGGCCGCTAAGCTTTATTGTTTTATCGAAGAACAATCATTTTGGATGTGCGGCGGTATTTCCGGTCTGCCAGATTTCATTTCTCTTGTCAGCGGGAACATTTCCGGGGCGCCGGAAATCGTTTTTCCTGAGTGCGGCAGTATTTCCGGGCCACCGGATATTAGTTTTCTTGTCTTCGAGAGCATTTCCGGGCCACCGGATATTAGTTTTCTTGTCTTCGAGAGCATTTCCGGGTTGCCGGATATTATTTTTCCTGATTGCGGGAGTATTTCCGGGGCGCCGGATTTCGTTTTTCTTGTTTGCGGGACAATTTCCGGCACGCCGGATTTTATTACTCTCAAGTGCGGGAGCTTGTTATTCAGTGCTTTATGGATGCTTTTTTCAGCTATTTGTACTTCCCGGATATCCATGAAAGAATAAATGGTTTAGTCCATACCTGAATGAAAGTTTTACTTTCTTTTTTAAGTGATGAAATGAAAAAGTCCGGGGCTGTATATAATGATATACAGCCCCGGACTTTATTTGTTCTTTTCAACAAGAACGCTTGTGATTAAGTGCCGGCTAAACGCACGTTCTATTTTTTCAAAACCTTATACGTGTTATAGTTGCCGTTGCTTAATTCTACTTTTAGCAGAAACAGCCCGGTTAAATTTTGCGGCAGATAGAGTTCGGCCGTATTTTCATTGGGTTGCGATTCTTTAATTTTTACACCGGTGCTGTTATAAACTGAAATACTTGCGATTGTTTTATCTGCAGTGATCATCAATCTTCCTTCAGTTGGATTTGGGAATAACTTAACAGCAGCTGATTCGATTCGCTGTGCCGAGAGTACCAGTGTGCCGTCGTTTTGTTTAAAACGATAGGCAAATTGCTGGTAATACTGGTTGGCAATATCAGCATCGTAAATAATAAGTGTGTTTTCATCATTTCGGTCGTTGGCCGAGCTGCTCCAGTTGTGGCTGCCGGTTATTGTTTGTGGATCAGATTCCGGGTTGTTTGCATCGATCAGTGCTACTTTGTGGTGTAGCTGACCTGCTGCATCATCGAAAATATATTTTTTGGCAGGAAGTGTGCTGCTAAGATTCGTATTCACGATGTCGGTATTATCGCTCTCTCGTTCTGTAATAACATTAACGTCAACACCGCGGTCGTACGCATCAATTATAGTATAGGCCAAATCGGAGCGGGTGATCAGCATGGTCTCGATATCCAGATCGTAATCTGCCGTGTTAATCGCATTTATCAACTGCTGGTTGGTGTTGTCCGACGGACTAAAATAGCAGGCAATCAATTTGTCGCCCACCTGAATGTGGTGTGGGGTATTATCAATTTTAGCATCCCCGAATTTTGCATTACCGGCATTTGGCTGGTTGCCGGTGCTTCCCCACATTTCTTCAAATTCAAGCTCGTAAACTTTTGCCAGCGACTGGTCTTGAATAAAGATCATATTATTGCTGTCGTAGGTTAGCTGGCTTGGTGTAAGGTTTGTGGAACCCGACCAAACCCAGGCAGCGTTAGCATTTGTTGCGTTTGCATCGAAGATGGCAAATTTGTTGTGCATTATTCCGCCTTCCGCTATTTCAGGACGTTCAAGAACGGGGATATTGTTATTCAAATCGTTAACGCTGGCGTGGGTTGTTGATCCGCAGGTGATAAAACGTATGGTTACCCCACGATTGTAGGCGGCATTCAGCGCATCTGATATTTTTGAATTGTCGATATTGTAAATACAGAAGTCGATCGATTCGCTGGCTCTGTTAATGTAGGCAGCGAGAGTGTCGGCCATAAAATCGTCGATATTTGAGGCAACAGTTGGATTGGCGTAGCTTTCATCAATTTCGGTGTTAAAATACACTTTTATGTCGCCCGACGAATTTGATTTACTTACAAAAGCACTGATGGCCGAAAAAGCGGTGTCGCCCTCATTAACCGAAAAAGCCTGCGCGTAAACAATCTCCGAACTTTGTAAACCCGTAAGCTGCGCCTGGTGCGTATATTCATCGGCACTAACTGTTGATTGGCCACTGGCATGATTCGTCAAAGCCGCTAATTCCATGCTCGATCCATATCTGATTTCGGAGGTGCCATCGGTGTCGGTGTTCCATTTAATAGTAATCGAACTGCTTGTGGTTTCAACTACTTCGAGTGCTGACGTAAGCTGAATATTTGTATTAAAAATAAAATCGTTGGCATCGCGCGGAAGAAGCTGGTAAGTTGTTTTATATTGCGAGCAAATAGCAACCAGATCGAATGCTCCGGTTGGAATTGCCTCGCCAACAAGCGGGCTGCTTGAATTTATTCTCAACTCTCCGGTATTTGTGCCATCAGTAAAAGAGTAATTTGTGTTTCCTCCAAATTGCCCAACGGCATTTACAAACTCAATATTATTTATTCGTATCAATTCTGCTTCATAAACTTCACCAATATTGCTTATGCTGATGATTTGCGGTTCGGGTAGCGACACCCCCGAGGCATGCGTCGTAAAGTTGGTAACCGGACTAATCTCCAGTAAGTTATTGTAATCGTCAAGCTCACCGGTTACAGTGATGGAATCTCCGCGTAGTACTCCTGACAGGGCATTGTCGTATATTCCAATTCCGCCGGTGTTATCCTGTATATACCTGATGGGGCCAAGTTCCGAGCCGTTGGTTACTATGCCCGAAACCGTAACGCTTGTGCCTACCGCTTTCTGACGAGCTTCGTTAATACTTGTTTGAGCAAATAACTCAATGCTAATAAAAAGAAACAGAATGAATGTAGAGATTTTCACAACTTGTGTATTAATTATTGGGTGAAATTAATGAAATAGCCTATTAACTTACAGGCGAAAAAGAAAATTGTTCAAAAATTAATTTCTCGAGATCATCAGTTTTTTTACCGTTCGTTTATCATCTGTGGTTAGGATCTGAATCAGGTAAATGCCGTTCGGAACATCGTTAAGTTGTAGCTGTATTTTTGAAACCGGAAATTTGTACTCTTTAAAATAAACCTGTTTCCCGGTAATATTGGTGAGACGGATTTCGCTGATTTCCTTTAACGAATAATCAATGGTGACTTTATTGTCTTTACAAGGATTGGGGTAAATCTTTACCTCGTTTTTTGTTTCTTCTTCATTTTGGAATGAAGAGAATCCGGTGTCTTGAGCAAAAGACGCCGAAGCAATAAATACTGTAAATAAGACAAGTATAATATATTTCATGGCAGCACTGTTTAATTGTTTCCTGAGTATACGCAGCAAATAACATGCCCGTTATATTATATCGACAGGAAAAAATTAAAACAGTTGCAAAGCGGCTTCCAAATCTTCGGGAGTATCAATACCAATGGTAGCTGAAGTGGTTTCTGCGGTTTTTATTTTGTAGCCATTTTCGAGCCAGCGCAGCTGTTCCA
The DNA here is from genome assembly GCF_041583095.1 of Draconibacterium sp. NCBI lineage: Bacteria > Pseudomonadati > Bacteroidota > Bacteroidia > Marinilabiliales > Prolixibacteraceae > Draconibacterium > Draconibacterium sp. The sequence goes on along the minus strand of NZ_JBFHGM010000172.1, from coordinate 6,848 downwards.
GCGATTCGGCCAGCTCCAGTTTCCCTTGTTCCAACTGAGTTATTTTTTGAAGCACGTCGGCCTTAAAAGCATACATGCCGATGTGGCTCCAGAATGTATGTTTTTTTACCCAGTTTTTGTTTGCTTCTCCACGGAAATACGGGATAGGAGAGCGGCTGAAATACAACGCAAATTCGTTTTTGTCGAGCACAACTTTCGGGCGGTTCGGATTAAACAGTTCTTCTTCCGAATCGACTTTTTTTACCAGTGTGGCAATTTCAGTTTCACTTTCAAAACACGATTTGATCAACTCAATTTGTTCAGGTTTTACAAAAGGCTCGTCTCCCTGAATATTTACAACAATATCTACGGGGCGATTTTTAGCAATTTTTAAGGCTGCCTCGGCACAACGGTCGGTGCCACTTTGGTGGGTAGGAAGTGTTTTTACCACTTCGCCGCCAAAAGCTTTTACAGCATCAAAAATACGATCGTCGTCGGTGGCAACACAAACATACGGAAGTGCTTTCGACGCATTTTCGTACACCCACTGAATCATAGGTTTATCCTTTATTTTTGCCAACGGTTTTCCGGGAAACCGTGAGGATTGATAACGAGCTGGTATAATTCCAATAAAGTTCATTCTTCTCTTTTTGAATTCGTTTACAGTCTGTTTTGCTAACAATTTGTCAGAAATATTTGCCGACGCATCAAAGATAATAATTGCTTAAAATTTAGTCTGCTTTGCGCAGGAAATATATTGGAACGGGATTTGCAAAACACTACCGGATGTAGAAAAAACCTAAAAAAACTTAATAATGACTGACTTTCTGTCATTGCCATCGAAAAATTGTAAATTTGCAGATTGTTGACTAAATACAATATGGATATACAAGCAATAAAACAAAGATTTGGAATAATTGGAAACACCGCCGGAATAAACCGGGCCATTGAAGTTGCCGTTCAGGTGGCGCCAACAGATTTGTCGGTTTTGGTAACCGGAGAAAGTGGTGTAGGTAAAGAAATATTCCCACAAATAATACATCAGTTCTCGAGCCGGAAACATGGTAAGTACATTGCCGTAAACTGTGGGGCAATTCCTGAAGGAACCATCGACTCGGAGTTGTTCGGGCACGAAAAAGGAGCATTTACCGGAGCTCTTGCCGACCGGAAGGGATACTTTCAGGAAGCCGATGGAGGAACCATATTTTTGGATGAAATTGGTGAACTTCCTTTGTCAACCCAGGTACGTTTGCTGCGTGTATTGGAAACCGGAGAGTTTATGAAGGTTGGTTCGTCGCAGGTAATAAAAACCAATGTGCGGGTAATAGCCGCAACCAACGTAAATATTCCGAAAGCAATTGAGGAGGGGAAATTCCGTGAGGATTTGTATTATCGTTTAAATACGGTGCCGATTTCAATTCCGCCCTTGCGCGAACGCCCCGACGATGTTATTTTGTTGTTTCGAAAATTTGCACGCGATTTTGCCGAAAAATACCGGATGCCACCCGTGCGTTTAGAAGAAGATGCCCGAACTGTTTTGGTAAGTTTTCGCTGGCCCGGAAACATCCGCCAGTTAAAAAACATTACAGAGCAGATTTCGATAATTGAACAGGAACGCGATATTTCGGCCGAATCTTTACGCACGTATTTGCCTGTTAGCGGAGGGGCTAACTTGCCGGCATTGCTGGCGCGCGAAGAAGAGAATAAATCGTTTGCCAACGAGCGCGAAATACTGTACAAAGTTCTTTTTGATATGAAGAGCGATATGAACGACCTGAAAAAGCTGGTGCTCGATTTAATGGAAAACCGCGATGCCCCAATTTCAGGTGATCAGGCGCAGATTATAAGAAATTTGTACAATACCAATGATGGTAATTTTGTGGCAAAAGAACAGGTTTCAAATCCAATTCATATTACCTCGGTTGATAAAGATAATATTCAGGATACGGAGGAATTTGTGGAAGAATCGCTTTCTTTGGCCGATAAAGAAATTGAGTTGATTCAGAAAGCACTGGAGAAACACCGCGGTAAAAGAAAATATGCTGCTCAGGAATTGGGAATTTCGGAGCGGACATTATACCGTAAAATAAAAGAATACGATATTAAGGGATAAAATATGTTGAGAAAGCTATTGTTTGTTGCCGTTTTGGCGGGATTGGTTGGCATTTTAGCGCCATCGTGTACAGTCAATTATACATTTACCGGAGCTAACTTGTCGCCCAATGTAAAAACGTTTACTGTGTATTATTTTCCCAATCGGGCACGTTTAATCAACCCAACTTTGAGCCAGAGTTTTACCGAAGAACTGCGCGAAAAATTAACACGCCAAACATCGTTAAACGAGCTGTCGGAAAGCGGCGACCTTGAATTTGAAGGACAAATTACGGGGTACGAATTCCGACCGATGTCGATACAAAAAGAGGACGAGTCGGCTCAAACACGACTTACCATTACAATCAATCTGAAGTACACCAACAACCAGGTTCCCGAAGAAAATTTCGAAAAATCATTCTCTGCCTACGAAGACTTTGACAGTAACCTGTCAATCAGTTCGGTGGAAGAAGAATTGAGTGCCGAAATAATTAAAAAACTTACCGAGGATATTTTTAACGCAACCATTGCAAACTGGTAGTATGAAAAGGGAGCAGTTACTGACCTATATAAATACATCGAATACGCTGAATGGAGAAACGTTGGCTGAGGTGAAAAAACTCACTTCCGATTTTCCATGGTTTTCAGGCGGATGGCTACTGTATTTAAAGAACCTGAAGAAGTTAGGGCATCCTGATTATGATGCTGTTTTGAAAAAGGTGGCAGTAATGGTTCCCGACAGAAAAGTGCTGTTTAAATTTTTAAATGATGAATTGCCTAAAAAGCAGGTGGTAAGTTCAAAAGAGAATACTCCGGCAACCTATCGTTTGGAAGGAGATGTTAAATTGCAGTCGGAAATTTCGTTGATTGATAAATTTCTGTCGACCGATAGTGAACGATTGCGGACTGTAAAACATAATCCGGGTACTAATGGAAACGGGAGCGAAAGGGCGCTTCTAGAACAATCGGTAAAGGAAGATGAAGAGCTGGTTACTGAAACTTTGGCATCGATTTATTTTCAGCAAAAGAACTTTGATAAAGCTTTGGATGCCTATAAAAAATTAAGTTTGAAATATCCGGAAAAAAGTGTTTACTTTGCAGGCCGTATTGAAGAAATTGAATTGTTAAAGAATAATAATTAGAAAAGATGTATACTTTAATCACCGTTTTACTATTTATCGTTTGTATCCTTTTGGTACTGATTGTACTGGTACAAAACTCTAAAGGAGGAGGTCTGGCAAGTAATTTTCAGTCTTCAGGACAGGTTATGGGCGTGAGAAAAACAACCGATTTCCTTGAAAAAGGAACCTGGTTTTTGGCAGGAGCTTTATTATTCCTTTCTGTTATAGGAGCGGGTTTTATTCCTCGTGAGCAGGCAGAAACAGAAGGAAGTCGTGTGCAGGATCAAATTGAAACAGCTGTTGATCCTACTCAGGTACCAACGTTCCCAACAACTACTCCGGCTGCAACTGAAGAAACTCCGGCTGCCGACGATGAAGGTGGTGAAAATTAGGATTCAAAGAAAATGATATATAAAAAGCCGTTCGATTTCGAGCGGCTTTTTTTATTGATGTCCGTTCTTCGCTTTTATTTGCAATTTATTCAGATGGGAGCGGGCGAGTTACTTTTCCTGTAATATCATCAATAATAAGGATGATGTATTTCTCTTTTCTAAAATAGAAATGCCGGGTTGAAAACTGCAGGTCTTTCATTTCGCGTTCGCCATGCTTGTTAAAAAACGGGCGCCTGATGTGCTGCTTGTAAACAGTAGTATTATTGAGGTATGAATCGAAAGCTGCCAGCCGTAACTCGCAGGTGCAACATTTGGTGGTTTTCCCACAATCTTTTGCTTCTTCAATTTGGTAGGCGCATCCAATTGCTTCGCCACAAAGCATATATAAAAGATCTTCGTCAGTTTTGTTCGAAAAGATCGTTTTAATTGCGTTATTAAACGCTTGCAGTCTCATGTCTTTGTCGAGTAACAAAACACAGCTGGTAATATTGTCTAAAACCAGATTCATAAACTCACCCGATTCGGCGAGCATGTCGAAGCTGTGATTGGCCATTGTTTTTTTTGATTGCATAGTAATGCTGTTTGGTGTATTGGTGATAAATGTACAAAAAAGATATTGAAAATCAATAAGTAAAATTGGTTTTGATAACCGGCTGATTGTTGTTTTTGAGACACAAAAAAAGGGAATAGCTGAGCACTCTTTCTGTTTGGTTGAATGCTCAGTTACTTTTTTGTCAGGATGTTTCTTATTCTTCGGTTCTCTATAAAGTAAATCGTGGTGAATTGTATTCGCTCTCGATAATTAGAGGAATAATAAATTGTGCATCGCTTGAAAGTTTAAAGTTTGCCAGTCCGTTAATTTCGATTGAAATAAAATAGCGTGGATTTTCGTTCAGCCGGTTGATGAGCGGAGCCAGAACATCATCTAAAACCAACGAATGGGTTGCGCTGTTTAAAAAACTGCCATCCTGCAACAAATTTACCGAATGGATTTGCTGGTAATCGTCGTCGCCCTGTGTTTTGTATGCGATTACAAGCTGGAGCTTTTCAATTGTTTCGCTGTTTTGCAGAGCCTCAAACGAAATGGTAGAACCCGCTCCCGGAATGATCTGAACAACATCGCCCGGACATTTTTTGAGTTCATCGCTGTAACCCAGGCAGAAAATTCCTACACCATCAAAATGGTAGGTTTCCGGAGATTCGCTGAGATCGACTAAATAGGATTTTGTAGGAATGTCAATGATTAGTTTGGTTTCGGTTGTGTAGTCGGTGTCTGCATCGTTACAGGCAAACAGAGGTAGTAAGAGTACCCCCAACAAAATTAAATTTTTGAGTTTCATGGCTTTCCGTTTTAAGTGTTATAGCACCAGGGTACTTTGGCTCTGTTTTCTGACTTTAATAATTACGAATAAAGTTAGGTAATAGTTGCGAAAAGAAAAAAATAAAAGACAATTAAGTATTAATAAAGTTTGAAATATGATGTGCTTTATTGTGCTGTCACCATGGCAGACATTCTGACACCTGTGTAAAGCGTTGAAAAACAGGGCGAAGTATGGAGTGAAATGGATGGGGTATGGGATTCTGGTGTAATTTTGTCCTTAATTTGAAGGGCTTTAATGCGTTTTGGCGATTGGCATAGAATATGATACTGGAAGTGCGTTAAAATGAAAAAAATATTTAATCATAAAAACTAAAACAAAATGGCAGATTTAAAAGGTAAAATTCTTGCTGGCAAGATCCTGGTTCAGCCGCAGGAAGCAGAAGAAAAGACAGTGAGTGGAATCATTATTCCTGATTCAGCAAAAGAAAAACCACAGGTAGGTACTATCGTATTGGTAGGTGCTGATAAAAAAGATGAGCCAATGGAATTAAAAGTTGGTGATATTGTTTTTTACGGTAAATACTCGGGTACTGAGTTGAACATTGATGGAGTAGATTATTTATTGATGTCGCAATCTGACGTTTTATACATTAACTAATTTCAAAAAGTAAAAAATCAGAAAAGATGGCTAAAGAAATTAAATTCGATATTGAAGCACGCGATTTGCTTAAAAGTGGTGTTGACCAACTGGCTAATGCAGTAAAAGTTACTTTAGGACCAAAAGGTCGTAACGTAGTTATCGAGAAAAAATTTGGTGCACCACAAATTACTAAAGACGGTGTTACTGTTGCAAAAGAAATTGAGTTAAGCGACGCATACGAAAATATGGGTGCTCAAATGGTAAAAGAAGTAGCTTCTAAAACCGGAGACGATGCTGGTGATGGTACTACAACAGCAACTGTTTTGGCACAATCAATCGTTAACGTTGGTTTGAAAAACGTTACTGCAGGTGCAAATCCAATGGATTTGAAACGTGGTATCGACAAAGCTGTTGAAGCAGTTGTTGCAAGCATTAAAGAGCAAGCTCAAACGATTGGCGACGACTATGCAAAAATTGAGTCGGTTGCTAAAATCTCTGCCAACAACGATGCAGTTATCGGATCGTTGATTGCTGAGGCAATGAAAAAAGTACACAAAGAAGGAGTTATCACCATTGAAGAAGCAAAAGGTACTGATACTTACGTTGACGTAGTTGAAGGTATGCAATTCGACCGTGGTTACCTTTCTCCATATTTTGTAACCGATGCAGAAAAAATGGTTGCAGAACTGGATAACCCTTTCATCCTGATCCACGACAAAAAGATCAGCACAATGAAAGATCTTCTTCCTGTTCTGGAAGCTACAGCTCAAACAGGTCGACCATTGATGATCATTTCTGAGGATGTTGATGGCGAAGCATTGGCAACTTTGGTTGTTAACCGTTTACGTGGTTCGTTAAAAGTATGTGCTGTTAAAGCTCCTGGTTTTGGCGATCGCAGAAAAGAGATGTTGGAAGACATTGCAATCCTGACTGGTGGTACTGTTATTACCGAAGAAAAAGGTATGAAACTGGAGCAGGCTACAATTGATATGTTGGGTCAGTGCGAAAAAATTACTGTTGACAAAGAAAATACAACTGTAGTTAATGGTGCCGGTGCACAAGAAGCTATTGCTGCTCGTGTTAACCAAATCAAAACTCAGATGGAAACTACAACTTCTGATTACGACAAAGAAAAACTGCAAGAGCGTTTGGCAAAATTAGCCGGTGGTGTTGCTGTTATCTACGTTGGTGCTGCTTCAGAAGTAGAAATGAAAGAGAAAAAAGACCGCGTTGACGATGCATTGCACGCAACCCGTGCCGCCGTTGAAGAAGGAATTGTTCCTGGTGGAGGTGTTGCTTTGGTT
>NZ_JBFHGM010000171.1:0-11339 GCF_041583095.1 Draconibacterium sp. | reverse complement strand
CTTAGAGAGAGCGGGAAGCTCCGTGTGGGCGAGGAGATCACCCGCCCGAACTTAGGTTTTATGATAATGTAGGGTGAAGATCAAAAGCAGCCTTGGCTCGGAAATGCCTTCCTCGTGCTTCGTCTTTGCTTTAATGCAAAGATGAAGGCCTCCGGCAGGAGATTCACAATTTTACGTACTTTTGCAATTTCAAATAAACGGGGATGCAAAACGGAACATACAGCTGGGGACACGACAGACGATACAACGATTTTCCAACTTATTTCAGAGTGTTTTTTTCGGAGCGGGTGCAAAAGGTGTCTATTGATGCCGGCTTTACCTGCCCCAACCGCGACGGGACAAAAGGTACCGGCGGATGCGCCTATTGTAACAACAAAACATTTAAACCCACCTATTGCAACCTGGAGAATAGTGTGACCAGCCAGGTAGAAAAGGGCATTGCTTTTTTTGCCAGGAAATATAAGTCGATGCGGTATTTGGCCTACTTTCAGGCCTACACAAATACTTACGCTCCTATTGATGATTTAAAACGTTTATATGAAGAAGCGCTGGAACATCCGAAAGTGGTTGGACTGGTAATTTCAACGCGCCCCGATTGTATCTATCCTGATTTGCTGGATTACCTGGCCGAGCTCAGCAAAGAAGTGTATGTAATGGTTGAGTTGGGGGTGGAGTCGCACCTCGACAGAACCCTGGACAGCATTAACCGGGGACACAGCTTTGCCGAAGCTGAATGGGCAATTAAAGAAACTGCAAAACGGGGCATTAACAATTGTGCGCATATGATTCTTGGATTGCCGGGCGAAACTCGTGATGAATTGCTCGATCAGGCAAAAACGATATCGAAACTGCCGGTGAAAAACCTAAAGTTGCACCAGTTGCAAATTCACAAAAAAACGTTGCTGGAAAAGCAGTTTCAGGAGAATCCGGAGAATTTCGACCTGTATACTGCCGACGAATACATTGATCTGGTTATCGATTACCTGGAGCTTTTGAATCCGGCAATCATTGTTGAACGTTTTATCAGTCAGGCGCCACCCGAAATGCTGATCGCCCCAAAATGGGGATTAAAGAATTTTGAGTTTGTAGCCAAAGTTGAAAAACGTTTAAAAGAGCGCGATACCTGGCAAGGAAAACTATTTGAAAAATAAAGCCCCGAAAAATTAATTCCGGGGCAGTACTATTCTGATTTTAGAATGATCTGTCGATAAGAAAAAGTTAAGCCGGTCGTTTAGCTGTCAACCGAGCCAAATACTTTTTTTAGCAAACTGCTTACACGTGCTGCCGGATCTTCCCTGATCAGTTTTTCTTCACCGGCAATCTTCAAAAATACACCGTCGAGTGCTTTGGCAGTCAGATAGTCTTCCAGTTGTGTGTCAACCTTTTCCAGACCCGCAGTTTGCCCCAGAAAAGAACCGGCAACCTGGTTCCATTTACCTACCAGGGTGTCCCAGCTTTCTTTGGTCGATACACCGCCAACCAGTTCCTTCTCCACCGAAGATTTTATTTTGGGACGGTAAAGGGCAAAAAGCTGATCGTAAGTTGTTTTGTGTAAATAGGCCGTAGCGGCGTTGTCGTTGCCTTTTAAAATTCCAACGGCATCGTTAAATGTCATGCTTTTTATGCTGTTCACAAAAATAGGAGCGGCTTCTTTTGCAGCGTCTTCAGCAGCACGGTTAATATGCAGCAACACATCATCCAGTAATTTTTGTCCACCGGGTACTTTCCCTACATTATCTACAATCATATCTGCTTCGGGTGGGAGCAAAATTTTTACCAGATCGTCTTTGTAATAACCATCTTGTGCACCTAAAATCCTTACCGAGTTGTTGGTGCCTGTTACAAGCGCTTCTTTTAATCCTGCAATAATTTCGTTTTGGGTCAAAGGCGCATCGCCTTCCAGGGTTTGCTGGGCAATTTGCATTACTTCGGCGCAGCCCGATAGAACGATAGCTACTGCCAGTGTTAACATTCTGATTATTTTCATTTAGTGTCGTTATTTTGTTTTTTACTGAAAAGCTGTTTAACCAAATCTTCGCGGCCTTTTGCTTTTAGGTCGCGGATAATTTTATTTCGAAATTCCTTTTTATACCAGAAAAAGAACTGGCGTTGTTGTTCTTTGGCGTTTTTGTTTCGGGCCGTATAAATTTGCTCCATGGTGTACGGATGATACCCCGAATAATAAACCACAGTAGCCAGCGTCATCGGTGTAGGTGTAAAATCCTGCACCTGCTCGAGCTTGAAATTCATGTCTTTAGTCTGGATCGCCAGGTTGGCCATATCTTCCGATTTACTGCCGGGGTGGCTCGAAATAAAATACGGAATCAGCTGCTGATTCAGCTTTTCTTCCTTGTTTATTTTTATAAACTCCTGGTTTAGTTCTTCAAACAGTTTAAACGAAGGTTTTCGCATAAATTTCAGCACTTCGTCCGACGAGTGTTCCGGAGCTACTTTTAGTCTTCCCGAAACATGATGTTTGATAACTTCACGTAAATACTCCCGATTGGTTTCGTTTACCGCTTCATCATTGGTTTTCTCCAATATCATATCGTACCGGATGCCGCTCCCGATGAATGCCTTTTTTACTTTTGGATTGCTTCGGACTTTTCTGTAAAGATCAAGCATCCCTTTATGGCTAACATCAAGGTTTTTACAAACCGATGGGAAGATACACGACGGGCGTTTACATTTTCTGCAAATCTCCTCGTGAATACCTTTCATTTTGTACATGTTGGCCGACGGGCCACCCAAATCGGAAATGTACCCTTTAAAATCGGGCATTTCGGTTACTTTCTCCACTTCTCGCAGAACAGATTTCTCGGAACGGCTGGCAATAAATTTTCCCTGGTGTGCCGAAATGGTACAAAAGGTACAACCTCCAAAACATCCACGGTGAATGTTAATGGAGTGCCGGATCATCTCATATGCAGGAATAACTCCTTTGTTATTGTAACGCGGGTGCGGCAAACGAGTGTAAGGCAAATCGTAAATACGGTCGATCTCTTTTTCCTTAAAAGTTGGCCACGGCGGATTAACCACTACTTTTTTATCGCCGATTCGCTGCACCAGCTTTTTGGCCTCCATCTTGTTCGATTCCTCCTCGATGTGCATAAAATTGCGGGCATACTCTTTCTTTTCCTGCAAACAGGTATCGTGCGAGGCCAGCTCCAGCTCATCCCAGTTTTTCTTGGTAGCATAGGCTTCATCAGCATCAACCATAAAAACAGTTTGCGGAATGGTGGTCAGCGATTCAACAGGAATTCCACGTTTCACCAGGCGCGCAAAATCAACAATCGATTTTTCGCCCATTCCATAGAACAGCAAGTCGGCTTGTGTATCGGCCAAAATCGAAGGCATTAAACGATCCGACCAGTAGTCGTAATGCGTTAAACGACGCAACGAGGCCTCAATTCCTCCGATTACCAGCGGTACATCGGGATACAGTTCTTTTAATATTTTCGAGTAAGTAATGGTGGCGTAATCAGGACGTTTTCCAATTTGCCCCCCGGGCGTGTACGCGTCGTTCGAGCGTTTGCGTTTCCCGGCGGTGTAGTGGTTTACCATCGAGTCCATATTTCCTCCCGTAACAGCAAAAAACAGGTTCGGTCTTCCCAGCTTTTTAAAGTCGCGTAAATCATCGGTCCAATTGGGTTGCGGAACAATTCCTACACGCAATCCTTCGGCTTCCAGAACCCGGCCAATAACGGCTGCACCAAACGATGGATGGTCAATATAGGCATCGCCTGTAAATAAAATTACATCCAGCTCCTCCCAGCCCAATTGTTTTACTTCCTTCTTCGATGTTGGGAGCCAGTCTGTAATATGTAGTTTGTTTTCTGTCATTTATCTAATTTGTAACCTTATAACAAATAAAGTTCAAATATGATTAAAAAATATTTCCCGGCGGTTAAATTGCTGGTTTTAGCCGCAAAAGGGCAACCTTAAAATAATTGTATAGTATTAATAAGGTAACGATGTTAATTCAAAAATCGTTTTATTTTTGTAAGGAGCTGAGTTCATCTTTAAAACAACTCAGGTAGACGGCGTACTAGACCTTAAAAGCAATAAATGGAATTACCAGAGCCAAAAGATTTGTTCAAAGACCAAATCCCTGCACCTGCCAACGGCGATTATTTCGCCAAGTTCCTGATGTTTATTCTTCGTTTTAAAAAGCTGGATAAAATTTATGAGCAGATAATAGATAAGCGAGGTGTGGATTTTATCGACGAGCTGATAAAAATGCTGGAGTTCGACATTGAGTTTGACGAAGAACAGCTAAAAAAAATACCTAAAGAAGGACCGCTGATTATTGTAGCCAACCACCCGCTTGGAGGTTTCGATGGCTTGTTACTGATAAAATACCTGTCGCTGGTGCGCAACGATGTTAAAGTGCTGGCCAATTATTTGTTGAAAAAGATAGATGCTGTTTCGGAGTATTTTATGGACGACAACCCCTTTGATGATTCGGAACAAGGAAATTATAACGGACTAAAAGAAGCCGTTACTCATTTGAATGCCGGGGGAGTGCTTTGTCTTTTTCCGGCCATTGACGTACACACCAAAGATACTTTTGGTGGCGTAACCGACAAAGTTTGGCAGTTTCCGGTGGTGAATTTTATTAAAATGGCTCGTGTTCCTGTTGTTCCGGTACTTTTTCAGGGAACCAACAGTCGTTTGTTGCACCTGGTGGCTAAAATCAATCCCTCGTTAAAAAGTGCGCGGTTACCATCGGAGATTTTGCGGAAAAAGCATAAGAAAATAAAACTGCGAATTGGCAGTCCTGTTAAAGTTGATGAGCAGGATACTTACAAAGATGTGCATCAGCTTGGGCGGTTTCTGCGTGCCAAAACATATAGTATGGAATCGGATATAGAGGTGCGGCGCTTTTTTAATTATGCGCTGAAAGCCAATGTAAAACCCGATGTCATTATTGACCCGGTTCCGTTGGCAAAGATTCAGAAAGAAATTCAGCTGATAAAATCGAAGCACACACTGTTTACGCTAAAAAATTATACAGCGTATTGTGCACCGTCGTCGCTGATCCCGAATATATTGAATGAAATCGGTCGTTTGCGCGAAATAACTTTCCGCGAAGTAGGCGAGGGCACCAACCGCAGCATTGATATCGACGAATATGATTTGTACTACAACCAGATGTTTATCTGGGATGAAGATGAGCATCGGATTGTTGGGGCCTATCGACTGGGAAAAGGTAAAGATATTATGGAACAACTGGGCCGGCGGGGCTTTTACCTGCATTCGCTGTTTCGCATCTCCGAAAATTTTAAACCCATTCTGAAAGAGAGTATTGAGTTGGGGCGCTCGTTTGTAATTAAGGAATACCAGCGCAAACCCATGCCATTGTTTTTGTTGTGGAAAGGTATTTTGTATTTCCTGCTTAAGAACCCGGAATACCGTTACCTGATTGGGCCGGTGAGTATCAGCAATAATTATTCGAAAGTGTCGAAAGACCTGATCATTAAGTTTATTATGAAGAACCATTTGAACTGGAAAATGGCTCAGCATATTAAACCGCGCAACAGCTACAAATTTAAAAGCGATAATGCGGATCTGAATCTGCTAATGGAAAACGTGGAGCACGATATTAACCGGCTCGACAAAACCATTGGCGATTTGGATGAACAGAACTCAGGACTTCCGGTGTTGCTGAAAAAGTACATTAAACTGAATGCTGAGATAATTGGGTTTAATGTGGATCCGAAATTCAATAATTGCTTGGACGGGTTGATTGTTTTGGATGTGTATGATGTTCCGAAAAAAACGATCGAATCGTTATCAAAAGAAGCCAACGACGGATCAATTCTGGATCGTTTTTACGGAAGCCGGGAGTAGTAGAGTTTAGCTAGCCATGCCTGGGCTACTTTTAAATACCGCTGCGGATTTCTTCCGCCTGTAATTCAGTGGTTTAGTTTTAAAAGAAAAGGCAAGCCCTTTCGGAACCTGCCTTTAAACTGTATAATAATGTTGTTGAAAGGTGCTTATTCAAGCGGCTCAATAACCATAACCACGTCTCCTTTTATAACAGAGTCTCCTTGGTCGAACTTAATTTCTGTTACTGTACCGTTTACTGCGGCATCAAGGTTATTCATCATTTTCATTGCTTCCAGCACAACTACCGTTTCGCCAATGACAACTTTGTCTCCAACTTTTTTCTTGTTTTCCACAATCATGCCCGGTATTGGAGCGGTTATGTTTCCTTCCGCTTCAATATCTTTTGTGCCACCGCCTTTTGCTCTGCGCAAGCGTTGTGGTGCGGCTGCTGCGTTAGGATCGTTAATTTCAACGGTAAACACTTCGCCATCTACCTTAACTTCCAATTCGCGTGTTGCGCCTCCTTTGCTTTTTGCGGTAAGATCGCCTGACAGTGCTTTTCGAATTAATTCTTCTTCCTTTTCTACCTGTGCCATGGTTTTGGCTTTAAATTCGGTAGGTACTTCCTCCAGGCCGTATTTCCATTTCAGGAAACGTTTACCGGTTACGGGGTATAAAGCGCATAACACCTCGTCGTCAATATCTTTTGCAAGATTGGCAAAGTCTGCTTTTACCTTGTCCATTTCGGGCTCAAGAATTGCTCCCGGGCGCTCGGTTATTGGTTGTTCGCCACGCGGATAATCTTTTAATGCTTTTGCCTGCACTTTAGGATTGATCGGCAGGGTTGTCTTTCCGTACAAGCCAAAGCAAAGGTCTTTTACCTCTTTGGTTATCTTGGCATATTCTCCTTCGTACGAATCAAAAAGGACATTGTTAACGGTTTGCACCCCTACAATTTGAGAGGTAGGAGTAACCAGCGGAATGTTTCCGAGGTCTTTACGCACTTTTGGCAATAAGCGGAATACTTCGGGCAATTTGTCGAGCGCGTCCATTGCTTTTAGTTGGTTTACCAGGTTCGAAAGCATGCCTCCCGGTGTTTGATGTAGCAGAACATTAATATCAGTAGTGGCATATTTGGGATTGTTGTCGAGGTGCCTGTATTTCGGAATGTATTTTTCCATTTCGTCGGCAATTGCCGTAATCCGGTTAATGTCCATGCCCGAATCGCGGTTGGTACCCAGCAACGACATGATAATAGGCTCAACGGCAGCATGAGAGGTGCGGTAAGCATAAGGGCCAATGCAGGTATCAACAATATCTACACCGGCTTCAATGGCTTTAAAGATAGCCAGATCGCCCATACCCGATGTAAAGTGGGTATGAAGATTTAATGGGATATCGGTTACTTTTTTAATTTCGCGAACCAGGTTGTAGATGTCGTAAGGGGCAATTAAGCCGGCCATGTCTTTTATACAAATTGAATCTACACCAAATTCAACCAGTTCATTCACCTTGTTCAGGTAGTACTCCATGTTGTACACATCGCCGCCCAAACGAGGTTGGTTTAAGGTGTAACAAACCACTCCCTGAAAGTGCTTGCCATTGTCTTTAATTACCTTGGCTGCGGTTTCAAAGTTGCGGTAGTCATTAAGTGCATCAAAACAACGGAAGATGTCCATTCCGTTATCGATTGCACGTTGAATAAAGGCTATAACCACATCATCGGCATAGTTGCGGTAACCTACCACATTCTGTCCGCGCAGCAGCATCGAGAATGGCGTTTTGGGCATGTGTTTCTTTAATGTGCGCAGGCGTTCCCACGGGTCTTCAGCAAGAAAGCGGTGCATGGTATCGAAGGTGGCACCTCCCCAGGTTTCAACAGCGTTGTAGCCGGCGTCATCAATCATTTCGGCTACCGGAAGCATATCTTCGGTGCGTCCGCGCGTTGCAAACAACGACTGGTGCCCGTCGCGCAAACTTACATCGTTAATTTTTATCGGATTGGTTGCTTTGCTTCTGTCGGGCCCAAATTCAAGCTTCGACATTTCCAAAACTCCATGTTTATCGTAATTCATCTCTTTGTTTCTTTTTCGGTTAATTGTAGTTGTAGAAAAAAACTATGCACGTTTTCGCAATACACGGCCTCGGCGTTGAACCATGATGCGGTTGTCCATTATTAGTTCTTTGCCCGAACTTACCCAGGCACTGTAGTCTTTCTCCTCAGTTTTGTTTTTAGCTGCTTCCTGTTCCAGGTAGTAGGCAACGGCAATCATAGCAGCTCTTTTCTTTTTTTCTCGTGCTGTCATAGTTGAAAATTTTATAGTGGGATGTTTCCGTGTTTTTTCGGTGGTAAAATCTCAGTTTTGGTCGACATTACTTCCAGTGCATCAATTAAACGCATCCTGGTTTCACTTGGAAGGATAACATCGTCGATGTACCCTCGTTTTGCTGCTAAATAAGGAATGTTAAAAGCATTTTCGTATTCCTGTATTTTTGCTTGGGTCATTTCGGCTTTGTTTTCGGCTTCGGTAATCTGTTTCCGGTAAGTAGAAATTACCTCAACAGCACCTTTGGCTCCCATAACTGCAATTTCGGCTGATGGCCATGCAAAAACCAAATCGGCTCCGAGTGGTTTGGAACACATGGCCAGGTAGGCTCCACCGTAATCTTTGCGCGTTACCACGGTAAATTTTGGAACAGTGGCCTCGGCATACGACCACAGCAATTTGGCGCCATGGCGGATAATTCCGTCCCATTCCTGCTGAACTCCGGGAAGGTAACCCGGTACATCCACAAAGGTTATCATTGGAATATTAAAGGCATCGCAGGTGCGTACAAACCGGCTGATTTTGTCCGAAGCATCAATGTCGAGGCATCCGGCCTGAATCATTGGCTGGTTGGCAATAATACCTACCGACCGGTTGTTGAGGTGCCCAAAACCAACAATGGCATTTTCGGCGTAATGTTCGTGCACCTGCATAAATTCGCCATTATCAAGTACCGATTCGATAATGCTTATCATATTGTATGGTACTTTCGAATCGTCAGGAATAATGCTGTCCAGCTCTTCGCACAAGCGGGCCGGGTTGTCGCCCATTGGTACTTTTGGTGCTTCTTCGAGGTTATTGTTGGGTAAAAATTCCAGTAATTCTTTTATCGCTTCAATGGTGTCTTCGTCGCTTTCGCAGGCAAAATGCGCATTTCCGCTTTTGGCATTGTGAACCATGGCACCCCCCAGTTCTTCGAATGTGGTTTCTTCGCCGGTT
Organism: Draconibacterium sp.; assembly: GCF_041583095.1. NCBI lineage: Bacteria > Pseudomonadati > Bacteroidota > Bacteroidia > Marinilabiliales > Prolixibacteraceae > Draconibacterium > Draconibacterium sp. The sequence continues at coordinate 2,241 of NZ_JBFHGM010000171.1, read as the reverse complement.
ACGGTTTTAATTACATAAGGGCTGGTAATAAACATGTGGCTTTGTTTTTTCACCATAAAAACAAAATCGGTCATTGCCGGAGAATACACGGCACCACCGGCACATGGGCCCATAATGGCAGAAATTTGAGGAATTACCCCCGATGCGCGCGAGTTGCGCATAAAAATTTCACCATATCCTTTCAGTGCATCAACACCTTCTTCAACACGGGCACCTCCGGAGTCGTTCAGGCCAACCACCGGAGCTCCGGCTTTAACCGCCAGGTCCATAACCTTGCAAATTTTTGCTGCATGCATTTCGCCCAGCGAACCGCCACGCGAAGTAAAATCCTGTGAGTAGGCAAAAACCGGTCTTCCGTGCACCAGGCCGTGGCCAACAATAACTCCATCTGAAGGAATATCAACCTTATCAAGGCCAAAGTTTACTGAGCGGTGTTCAACAAACATGTCTATTTCTCTGAAACTGTTTTCATCAAAAAGCAGATTCAAACGTTCACGAGCAGTTAGTTTTCCTTTCTCGTGTTGTTTCTCAACGCGCTTTTCTCCACCCATTTTCTGGATCTCTTCGCGTTTCTTTTTCAGTAGTTCTATTTTTTCTGATACTTTCATTTTCAAGTACTGTGCAAAACCATTAATACTGTCAATTCTGATGCAAAAATAATTTCAAACACAATACCATTTGTATGATTTTGGGCAGAAACGACTGTTAATAGCGAAAAAATTCTTTATATAGAAGTATTCTACATAGTAGAAATTTTTTTAGTTGATAAATGGAAGGGTGTAAGTGGTTGAAGAATAGAGTTTAGTATTGGGTTTTGTGTGGTTGTTATAACGGTGTTGTTTCGTATTAATAGAGAAAAATATCTTTAATAAATTTGTGTTAACAAAGTTTCGGTACTATAAAAGGCTGATATGCAAGTGTTTGCGGGGATGGATTTGAAATATTGATTTTGAGGGCAGTTTGGCTTCGGATTTTCAACTGAAAATCAAGTGTTTGTAATAATCTATAAGTAATAGTTTTGTCGGGAGATTAACGACTAAGCTCCCGACAAAAAAAGAATCAGTTTGAAAGGATTGTTTTTACACGGCCCACCTCGCCACTGGTTAACATTACTTTAATACCATGGGGGTGAATGGCTGATTTCGTTAAGATTTTTTCCACAATACCACAGGTGAGTTCTCCTGATTGCTGGTGTTCTTTTTTTACAACGGCTACGTTTGAGCCCGTTTTGATGTTTTTGCGTTGCTGATTATTCATGTCCTAATTTTTATGATTAATGCTTTGCACTAGCCAGGTATATTTATCGGTATTTTCAGCTGTAAATAGCTCTATTTCGCGTAAAGTTTTTCGCGCAGTGCATGAATTTTATCGTCCTCAATATATTCGTCGTATGGCATTAGTTTGTCGATAATACCGTTAGGCGTTAATTCGATAATGCGGTTACACACCGATGAGATAAACTCGTGGTCGTGCGACGACATAAACACGTTTCCGGGGTATTTAATCAGGTTGTTGTTAAAGGCCTGAATCGATTCCAGATCGAGGTGGTTGGTTGGTGTATCCAAAATCAGCACGTTAGCGTTAAGCAACTGCATTTTGGCAATCATACAACGCATTTTCTCACCTCCCGAAAGTACATTTACCTTTTTGTAGATCTCTTCGCCGGCAAACAACATTCGTCCCAAATAACCGCGAATATAAATTTCGGTAGTGTCGGTAGTGTACTGACACAACCAGTCGAACAAGGTTAAGTCGCTATCGAAAAACTCCGAGTTGTCTAAAGGAAGGTATGCTGATGTAATGGTTTGTCCCCACTGGTAAGTTCCCGAGTCGGCTTCACGGTTTCCGTTAATGATCTCGAAAAAGGCTGTCATTGCACGGTGGTCGCGCGACAGGAACACAATCTTCTCACCTTTTTGAGCCGTAAATTCCACGTCTTTAAAAAGTGTGGTTCCATCAATGCTGGCACTCAGGTTTTCCACTTCCAGAATACGGTCGCCGGCCTCACGCTCGGGATTAAAAATAATTCCCGGGTATTTACGTGTCGATGGCTGAATATCATCCACATTCAGTTTCTCCAGCATTTTCTTACGGCTGGTAGTTTGTTTCGATTTAGCCACGTTAGCGCTAAAACGCGAAATAAACTCCTGCAGTTCTTTCTTCTTCTCCTCGGCTTTTTTGTTTTGAGCCTGCTGCTGACGAAGAGCCAGCTGACTACTCTGGTACCAGAAACTGTAGTTT